>JABMNB010000085.1 GCA_013205335.1 Rhodospirillales bacterium | reverse complement strand
TCATTCTAGCTCGCGGTTGCGCCCGAGGTCCAATCGTGTATCTCAAGCGGATGCTCGATGAAATCCTCACGCTCGAAGAGCGCGCCGTCGTGGCGCGCGCCAAGGCATTCGCCGAAGAACATGTCTCGCCCAACGCCGCCCGCTGGGAGTGGGAGAGACGCTATCCGCTCGAGACGATCAAGGCGGCGTGCGCCGTCGGGCTCAACACGATCGAGCTGGCGAAGAAGCATGGCGGGCAGGGCCTCTCCTTCTCCTGCAAGCTGCGGGCGTTCGAGGAGATTGCGCGCCACGATTTCGCGTTCGCCTTTGCGCTGATCAACCATCACAACGCCTGCACGCGCTTCGCCCGCGACGGCCAACCGGCCCACGTCGCCCGCCTGCTGCCGCGCATGCTGACCGGCGAGGTGATCGGTTGCGCGGGGCTCAGTGAACCCGGTGTCGGCAGCGACTTCGGCGGGCTTGAAATGGCCGCCGTTCGCGTCGAGGGCGGCTGGAAGCTGAACGGCGCCAAGGCGTGGATCACCAATGCTGCGGTCGCCGGCCTCTCGGTGGCCTATGCGCAGACCGACGTATCCCAGGGCTATCGCGGCATCATCTGCCTGGCGATCGAGGCGGAGCGGCCGGGCTTCCACCGCGAGCCGCCGTTCGAGCTGCACGGCGGCCACGCGATCGGGGTCGGCGGCTTCCGCCTGGTCGATTATTTCGCGCCTGACGAGGCGGTCCTGCATCCGCCCGGCAAGGCCTTCAAGGCGGCGCTCGCCGGCATCAACGGTGCCCGCGCCTATGTCGCGGCCATGTGCTGCGGCATGCTGCAGGCGTCGCTCGAGACGGCGGTGCGCTACACGCAGCAGCGCAAGACCTTCGGCCAGCCGGTGATCGAGCATCAGGGCGTGCGCTGGAAACTGGTCGACGCCGCGACCGACCTGGAGGCCGCGCGTCTCCTTTGCTATCGCGCGGCGCGCCTGATCGACGAGGGCGCCGACGCCGTCCTGCCGGCCGCCCATGCCAAGAAGTTCGCGACCGACATGGCCGTGCAGCGCATTTCCGACTGCATCCAGGCGATGGGCGCAAACGGTCTGCGCGCCGAGTATCCGCTCGCCCGCCATCTCGCGGGCGCCAAGATCGCCGCCTACACCGACGGCTCTATCGAGATGATGAACGAGCGCATCGGCGCGAGCCTCGGTTCGGTATTTGGAGCGTCGGCCTAATACAAAGAACCCGTCGTCCCGAGCGGAGCGCCCCCTCGAATGCTTCGGGGCAGGCTCCGGCGTGTAGCCGAGGGACCTCTTTTCGTTTCAACGGAACGTGCTTCGGAAAAGAGGTCCTTCGACTGCGCCGCCCTTCGGGCGGCTCCGCTCAGGACGACGGGGCTTTTTGTTTAGGCGTTCTCCCAGCCGGCTAGGCGTTGTGGGCGCGCTTCAGGGCCTGGTCGAGATCGTCGAACAGGTCGCTGCTCTCCTCGACACCGACCGAGAGGCGCAGCAGGTCGGGCGGGCAGGGCGTGCCCGGCCCCTCGATGCTGGCGCGATGCTCGATCAGGCTCTCGACGCCGCCCAGCGACGTGGCGCGCTTCCACAGTTCGACGCGCGCCGCCGTGGCGATGGCCGCGCGCTCGCCGCCCTTCACGCGCACCGACAGCATGCCGCCGAAGCCGTTGCTCATCTGCCTGGCCGCTGCGGCATGACCCGCGAAGGAGGGCAGGCCGGGATAGAGGACCTCTTCGATCATCGGATGCTCGGCGAACTTCTCGGCCAGGCTCTGTGCGGATTTGCAGGCCCAGGCCACGCGCGGGAACAGCGTGCGCATCCCGCGCATCAGCAGCCACGCTTCGGTCTGGCCGAGGATGGTGCCGAGCTGCGAGCGAATGGTCCGCAGCTTCGCCCAATAGGCGTCATCGCGCGCACCCGTGAGGGCACCGGCGATGATGTCGGAATGTCCGTTGAGGTACTTGGTCGCCGAATGCATGACGATGTCGGCGCCATGCTCGATCGGCCGCGTCAGCACCGGCGTCGCCACCGTCGAATCGACGCCCAGCAGGGCGCCGGCCTTGTGAGCGATCTCGGCGATTGCGGCGATGTCCGACACGCTCCAGGTAGGGTTGGCCGGTGTCTCGATCCAGACGAGCCTGGTGACGCCGGGCTTCACCGCCGCCGCCACCTGATCGGTCTTGTCGGAGTCGACGAACTCGACCCTGAGACCCCAGTGGGTGGCAAAGGTCATCAGCCAGTTGCGCAGCGCCCAGTACATGACCCTCGAGACCACCACATGGTCGCCGGGCGAGAGGGCGAGGAAGCAGGCGCTGGCGGCACTCATGCCCGAGGAGAAGATCAGCGACTTCGCGCCGCCTTCGAGCGCCGTGAGGGTTGCCTCGGCCTGGTCGAACGTGGGATTATCGGAGCGCCCGTAGATGCGGCCCGACCGGTAGCCGTTGTCCTCGTCGCGCAGGTAGGTGCTCGCCATGTGGATGGGCGGCACGACGGCCTTGGTTACCGGGTCGATCCACCCCATCGCCTGGGCGGCGAGCGAAGCGGGGGCAAAGGTTTTCTCGGACATCTGGGGCACCTTCGGCTTACACGAATCTTACGTCGAACGCGCCCTTATAGCGCATCGCAGCCCTTGAAATGACGATGCACTAGTAGCTTCATATGTAGTGATTTGCATTGAGAGATCGCTAGTATCGGCACGGTTGCCGGCCACGCGGCAAACACTCGCTGGGGAGTCAGTAATGGACGGTCAAACCCTGCATACGAAGCAGCTTCACACGGCCGGTCGCGGGGACCGCGTTGCCCGCACGCGCGAATCTATCGTCGCGTCGGCGCTTGCCCTCGCCACGGCGGGACAGGTCGCGCCGATCGTGCGTGACATCGCCCAGATGGCGGGCGTGTCCGCGCGCACCGTCTTCCAGCACTTCGCCGATACCGCCGAGCTGTACGTGGCCGTTCTCGGCCGCGTGCTGGCGGCACTGGTCGGTGAGGCGCAGGAGCCGGCGGCGGTCGGCCCCGTCGAGCAGCGCATCGCCAACATGACCGACAAGTGTGCCGATCGTTACGAGCAACTCCGTCCGATGTGGACATTCGTCGAGACGCTGCAGCGCCGCTCGCCGGAAGCCGCCGACATGATCTCGCAGATCTACAGCGCCAACACCGCCCACCTCTCCCTGGCTTTCGCTCCGGAACTTGGCGCCCTGCCGGCGGAGTCCCGCCAACGGACGTTGACGGCGCTGGCCCTCGCCATCGCGCCGGAGAGCTGGGTGGTCCTGCGCCAGCGCCTCGGACTGTCGGTCGAGCAGTCGCGCGAGGAACTCAGCTTCGTCCTGAAGTCGGTGTTCGCGACCGAGGCCGCGCACCGCTGACGGCCCAAGGCCCTGCGCCGCCAGCGGCGGTGCGGGCCAGCCTCTCGAGGGAGCGGTCGCTGAGGCCGAGTTCGCCTAGATGGGCGACCGTGTTCAGAACGTAGTCGAGGTTGCTGCCGGTCGCGCCATGGCCCTGGCGGATCAGCCCGAGCGCTTCCCTCTCCGGCAGCTTGCCGGCGAACTGCCTGTGCGAGCGGTCGGCGAGATAGACCAGCGCCGGCACGGTCCGCCCGTCATCCAGATGGATCGGCCGAACCGCCTCCTCGTAGACCCCGTCATGGTCGATCTCGCGGTGGATCAGGTAGCGTCGCACCGCGTCGTACGATGCGGCAGGCAGCCGGTGAGCGCGCCCGCGGCAGGATCCGCCCGGTAACAGGCCGAGGATCAAGCCAGGCTTTTGGGGCGTGCCGCGATAGTGTTCCGAGTAGATGCAGAAGGCGCGGTGCCAGCCCTGAAGCCGCGCGGCCTGCGTCTCCGGTGTCGCGAAGCCGGGGTTCCACATCAGCGAGCCGTATCCGAAGACCCACCGCGGGTTGGTGGAGGGGCTTGTCGCCGTCGCGCTCAAACCTAGGCCTGGTGGAGGTGGATCAGGGCGCGGCGGATCTCGCGCGTGCGCGTGAACAGGTCGAACAGCTTGTCGCCCTCGCCCCAGCGGATGGCACGCTGCAGGTAGAAGAGGTCCTCCTGGAAGCGCTGGAGCACCTCGAGCACGGCCTCGCGATTGTTCATGAACACGTCGCGCCACATCGTGGGATCGGAAGCGGCGATGCGGGTGAAGTCGCGGAAGCCGCCGGCGGCGAATTTCAGGATCTCGCTGTTGAGATGGCCTCCGAGATCGTCGGCCGTGCCGACGATCGTGTAGGCGATCAGGTGCGGCAGGTGCGAGGTGATGGCGAGGATGCGGTCGTGATCCTTGGGATCGATCCGTTCGACCTGGCTGCCAAGCCCCTTCCAGAAGGCTTCGAGCTTGGCGACCGCGGCGGCGTCGCTGTCGGGCAGCGGCGTCAGGATGCACCAGCGGCCCTCGAACAAATCGAGCAGCGCGGCCTCCGGGCCGGAATTCTCGGTGCCGGCGACGGGATGTGCCGGCACGAAGTGCACGCCCTTGGGAATGTGCGGCGCCATGTCGGCGATCACGGTCTGCTTCACCGAACCGACGTCCGACACGATGCAGCCCGGCTTCAGGCTCGATGCGATGGCCTGGGCGGCCGGTCCACAGGCGCCGACCGGTGTGCACACGATCACCAGGTCGGCATCCTTGCAGGCTTCCGCGAGATCGGTGCCGCAATGATCGGCAAGCTTCAGCCTGTTGGCCAGGGCGGCCGTTTCGGCGCTGCGCGTTGCCGCGACGATCGTCCTGGCCAGGCCGCGCTTGCGGGCCTCCAGCGCGATCGAGCCGCCGATCAGGCCGATTCCGATCAGCGTGATCTTGTCGAAAAGGGGCTCGCTCATTTGGCGGCCACGAAGCGGGCGAGCGAGGCCTGCACGGCCTTGACCTCGGTTTCGATGCCGACGGTGATGCGCAGATGCTCGGGCAGGCCGTAGCCCGCGACGAGGCGCGGGATCAGGCCATCGTTCATCATCCAGTCGTTGGCCGCGGCGGCGCGTTCCTTGGAGCCGAAACCGACCAGCAGGAAGTTGCCGACGCTCGGCACCGGTTTCAGGCCAAGCTTGACCAGTTCGGCGCTGAGCCACGGCAGCCAGATGTCGTTGTTGGTGCGGCTGGCGTCGGTGTGGGCGATGTCTTCCAGCGCCGCGATGCCCGCGATCTGCGCCGGCAGGTTCACGTTGAACGGCTGACGCAGCCGGCTCATCACGTCGACGATCCCGGCCGGGCCGTACATCCAGCCGAGCCGCAGCCCGCCCAGCCCGTAGATCTTCGAGAAGGTGCGCGTCATCACGACGTTCTCGGCCTGGTCGACCAGCTCGACGCCCGATTCGTAGTCGTTCTTGCTGACGTACTCGGCATAGGCCGCGTCGATCACCAGCAGCACGTTCTTCGGAAGCCCGGCGTGGAGGCGGCGCACATCGTCCTTGGTGACGTAAGTGCCAGTCGGGTTGTTCGGGTTGGCGAGGCAGACGATGCGCGTCTTGTCCGTCACCGCGGCCAGCAGGGCATCGATGTCGCTGCCATACCCCTTGGCGGGCGCCGCGACGGGCGTCGCACCGACGCCCAGCGCATTGATGGCGTACATCAGGAAGCCGTACTGGCTGTAGAGCAGCTCGTCGCCCGGCCCGCAGTAGGCGCGCACCAGCAGGTTCAGGATCTCGTCGGAGCCCGCGCCGCAGACGATGCGCGCCGGATCGAGGCCATAGTGGCGGCCGATCGCCTTGCGCAGCTTCTCGGTGTTGCCATCCGGATAACGATGCAGCTCGGCCGCCGCCCTGGCATAGGCCGACATCGCCTTGGGCGAGGGGCCCAGCGCGCCCTCGTTGGACGACAGCTTGGCGATCGTCTCCTTGCCGTCGATCGAGTCCTTGCCCGGCACGTAGGGCGCGATCTTCATGATGCCCGGACGCGGGATGAGCGCGCTCATGCCAGTCTCCTGTGAAAGTTCAGATCACGGCTTGGCGTCGATCGGCACGGCATAGGCGCCGATCGCCGCCGCACGACCGTTTTCCAGTCCAAGTGCCGCTTCGAGATCGCGCAGGCGCGGATCTTCGTCGACGATCACGCCTGGCAGTTCGACGAGATAGTGATGCACCCCGGCCACGACCTGGTCCAGCGCCGAGGTGAAGGCCGGAAGGCCTGCCTTGGCCAGCGCAGCGGCGATGCGGTCGCGGCTGAGGCCGGTCTTCGCCTCGACCGCCACGAGCGCGCGATCCGAACCGCTCGGCTCGGCGTCGATGCGGGCCAGCACGAAGGCCGATATGCCGCGTGCGCGCGCGTTCGGCATGGCAAGAAAGGGAAGACGGGCCACGACGGTCGGCAGGGTCGTGTCCTTGCCGGCCAGCAGCGGCCACCACGGCGTCGAATCGGTATCGAGGGGCGCGGGCACGACGCCGATGGTGGTCGGTCCTGCGCGCACTGCCGCCAGGACGCCGGCCGGGGTGTCGTGAGCGACGAAGGGGATCTGGCAGCCGAAGTGGTCGCGCGCGAGGTCCCAGTAGCCGGGCTGGTCGTCCGGACGGCAAATCGCGATCTTCAGCCCGGGCGTCTGGATCAGCGTGAAGGCGCTCATCATCTCGCGCCACATGCGATAGATGGCGCCGGCGGGGAACTGACCGTCGTGCGTTGCCATTCGCTTGCGCAGGACCTGCGCCTCGCGCCCCGGCCGCAGCGCCAGGCCACCCGCCGGCTTGGTCGCGGAGATATGGCCGACGACCTCCGCTCGACGGCGGATCAGGCCGTGCAGGTCGGTGTCGAGGGCGTCGATTTCCTGCCGCAAGCTGTCGAGACTGGGAGCGTCCATCAGACCGTTTTTTCCTGTGCGCAGCGGCGATACTACGTCCGCACTGCCCACGTAAAGGCAAACAAGCCGCAAGAGGCTTGCCTCCTGCCGGCCGCAACCGTATAGAGCCTCTCCGTGGAATTTGGGCCGACCGGCTTGCGACCACGTTAAACATCGCTAAAAGGTCGGAGTGCTCGAAAAAGCCCCCCGCCCTTCTGGTTGGGGGCTTTTTCGTTGGCTCTTTCGCTGGGGCCCATTCACTGGAGAGGGTAGTGCTGGACGACCTCACCGATGCCGAACGCAAGGCGCTCGCCCAGTGCCGCCATGCGATCCTGGGCGTGAACCTGCCGCTGCGGCTCGACTGCGGCGTCGATCTCGGCCCCTACCGGGTGGCCTATCAGACCTACGGCACTCTGAACGAAGCCAGGTCCAATGCCATCCTGGTCTGCCATCCCCTGACCTGCGATCAGTTCGTCGCCGACCGGCACCCCGTCACCGGCAAGGAGGGCTGGTGGGAGAGCCTGATCGGAACGAGCAAGGTGCTCGATCCCGCCCGCTACTTCATCATTTGCATCAACGTGCTCGGCCACTGCATGGGCACCACCGGCCCGCAGGCCCAGGACCCCTCGACCGGCCAGCCCTGGAACCTGCGCTTTCCGGTCGTGACCATCGGCGACATGGTGCGGGTGCAGGCGGCCCTGCTCGATCATCTCGGCATTCCCGATCTCTTCTGCGTCATCGGCGGCTCGATGGGCGGCAAGCAGGTGCTGGAATGGGCGGCGACCTATCCCAGGCGCGTC
>JABMNB010000773.1 GCA_013205335.1 Rhodospirillales bacterium | reverse complement strand
CACCCTGCGGCGCTCGTCAGGATGAGGTGGTGCGGGTGAACCAGCGGAAGGCCTTTAGCGGGCCGCTCATGGCTTCCCCGGAACCGGGCAGAGCTAGCTATCGCTCCATTATTTGGGGTCATCTGGAGAATGTCTGATCAAGGATCGGAGGCTGATAATTTGGCAGCAATTGGCTTGGATCTAACTTGTCGTCGGTATGGCACAATGCTGCCGTTGCAAATGCGGAGTGGCATATGGGCCGGAAACCAATTCGGTTGGAACTGGGTCAGACACCGAAATTCACCAACGGTAACCGCCCGCATAGCCACGAATTCGCATTAGCCTGGGCGAATACCAGGGTTTCGTCGTAGGCGAATATGCACACCATTGAAGACAAAGCCTTCCTGTTGCTGATTGTCGCGGTATCGCTGGCTTTGGCATGGATTGTCTGGCCGTTTTACGGCGCGGTGCTCTGGGGAACCGTCACGGCAATTCTGTTCGCACCGTTGTATCGACGGCTGACGAAAGCCATGGGGCAGAGGCGCAACCTTGCAGCCCTCTCCACAATCGTCATCATCGTGGCGATCGTGATCCTGCCGCTGACGCTGATGGGGGTATCCCTTATGCAGGAAGCGTCTAACGTCTACGGGCGGATGCAGACTGGAGAGCTGGATCTCGTCCGCTTGTTCCAGCAGATCCTCGACGCGTTACCTGCATGGGCAACCAATCTTCTGGATCGCTTCGGCCTCGTGAGCCTGGTCGCTATGCAGGAAAGAGTGTCCGACGGCCTGATGAAGGGCAGCCAGTTCTTTGCCGGGCAGGCCTTCAGTATCGGCCTGAACACGTTCGACTTCATCGCGAACCTGTTCGTGATGCTTTACCTGCTGTTCTTTCTGCTCCGCGACGAGGCCGCACTGTTTGCGCGCATCAAGGGTGCGATTCCGCTGCGCACCGAGCAAAAGCAAGCTCTGCTGCTCAAGTTTACCGTCGTCATCCGCGCCACGGTCAAAGGTGACTTGCTCGTGGCGCTCCTGCAAGGCGCGCTCGGTGGCTTGATCTTCTGGTTTCTCGGTATCGGCGCCCCGCTGTTATGGGCCGTGGTAATGGCCTTCCTGTCTTTGCTGCCCGTGGTAGGGGCCGGTTTGGTCTGGCTGCCGGTTGCCCTCTATTTTCTAGCGACCGGGGCTGTGTGGCAGGGGCTTGCCTTGACCGCTTATGGAACGCTCGTCATCGGCCTTGTCGACAATTTCCTGCGTCCGATCCTGGTCGGCAAAGACACCAAGATGCCAGACTACTTTGTGCTGATCTCTACACTCGGCGGCCTCGCGGCCTTCGGACTCAACGGGTTTGTGCTCGGGCCGGTGATCGCGGCCATGTTTATCGCTGCCTGGGACATTTTTTCCGCATCGAGACTGGAAGCACATGACGACAACAACGGTCGTTGAGGGTGGTATCAATTACCATCACGATTGTCGGCGTGAAGAGGGAATGGCAGGTGGGGAACTGACGCTGGCTCAGGATGTAGGCGATCAGCGCGTTGTGCCCGGAGAGAGACTGCTCGTGACGGCGGCGCGGTTCGGTACGCCCAGTCAGCGTCCCCTGAGCAGAAGCACCAGGAGGACTGGACTGCCCCCATTCCCGAAACCAGTTCGTAATTCAGGGTCCGGCAGCGCTGGCCACGGACTGGCGGCAAGACGGCTTCCGACGCCGGCGGGCGATATCCGTCAAGAGCGAAGGGATCAGACGCTGAACGAGTTGCCGCAGCCGCAGGCAGAGGTCGCGTTCGGGTTCTTCACCTGGAACGCCGAGCCGACCATTTCCTCGACATAGTCGAGCTGGCTGCCCTTGAGGAATTCGAGCGACGTGGCGTCGACCAGGACGGCGGCGCCGTCGTGCTCGATGACGAGGTCGTCGTGGTTGCGCGCTTCCTCGAACGAGAAATTGTACTGGAAGCCCGAGCAGCCGCCGCCCAGGACCGCCACCCGCATCATGACGGGCTTGGGTTCCTTGGAGGCCAGGAAGGCGATCCGCTTGGCCGCGTTGGACGTCACGGAGAATGTGGTGTCGGTCATGACCACAAGATGTGGTTGGCGAGGCGATTCGTCAATCCCGACAAAAACCCTAGGAGATTAGGGTTTTTCGGCCGTCCCGGGCCCTGACCCGCTCGCGGTGGAGTATGTAGAGGCCGGAGCCCATGACCAGCGGCAGGCCGTACCAGACGGTCGAGGACGGCTCCTCTTCGAACCACAGATAGCCGAACGCCACTGCCAGCACGATCGAGGTGTAGTCGAACGGCGCCAGGACGGCGGCGGGGGCCAGCCGCCACGCCCGGGTGATCAGGATCTGGGCGACGCCGCCCAGCGGGCCCAGAGTCAGCAGCCAGACCCAGTCGAGCAGGGGCGGCCACTTCCATTCGGGGATCGCGCAGGCCAGCGAAATGAGGCTGCCGACCAAGGCAAACCAGAACAGCGTGACGACGTCGAGATCGTGCCGGCTGAGCAGGCGGACCAGCACGGTCGAGAGCGAATAGCAGAAGGTCGCCCCGAGGATGACCAGCGAGACGGTGTGGAACTCGATCGCCCACGGATCGAGCATGATCAAAACGCCGGCAAAGCCCACGCCGACGGCGGTCCAGCGCCGCCAGCCGACCGCCTCGCGCAGGATCGGCACGGACAGCGCCACCATGAACAGCGGCGCGGAAAAGGAGATCGCATAGGCATCGACCAGCGGCATGCGCGGGAAGGCATAGAAGAAGCCGAACATGCTGCCGAAGCCGACGCCGACCCGCAGCGCCTGCAGTCCCGGCCGGCTGCTGCGCACCATCCTGATGCCGCCGGCATGCCAGATCAGGACGGCGACCGGCACCAGGGCGACGGCGCTGCGGAACACCATGAGCTGGAAGGAGCCGTAGGTGGCGCCCAGTCCCTTGACCATCGCGTCCATCGTGCAGAACAGCACGAGGGCACTCAGCTTGAAGTAGATGCCGTGCAGGGCGGTCTGGCTGGGTGCATTCGACAAGGTTGCGCTATTTGGCTCGGGCGTCATCCTCTGTAAAGTGGCGTTCGTGGGGAAGCAGGGGATCGAGAGCGCGTGAGCTGGCTGTTGCGCTGCATCAATTCACCACGCGCGCCCATGTTGATCGCGCTGCTGGTGCTCGTGGGCGCCCTCGCGCTGCGCATCGCCGATCCCGGGGCGGTGACGCGCATTCGGGATTTCGCCTTCGACGCCTACCAGCGCATCGAGCCTCGCACCTACAATCCCGAGACCCCGGTGCGCATCATCGACATCGACGAGGCGGCGCTGCAGGCCTATGGCCAGTGGCCGTGGCCGCGCACGATCATCGCGCGCCTGGTCGACAAGCTCACCGAGAAGGGGGCCGTGGTCGTGGCCTTCGACGCGGTGTTCGCCGAGCCCGACAGGTCTTCGATCAGCCGCATGATCCAGGACCTGGTGGTGTTCACCGATCCCGAGACGGTGGAGAAGCTCGCGGCCGCGGTCCAGGACAACGACAAAGTGCTGGCCGACGCCATGGCCCGGTCGCGGGTCGTCACCGGCTTCGGCTTCGATCTGAAGGGTTCGGGCAACCCGCCGCGCACCTTCCACGGGGTGGCGTTCGCCGGCGACCAGCCCAGCCAGTTCCTGCCGCAGCAGGGCGGCACGGTGAAATCCATCGAGATTCTCGAAGCCGCGGCCAAAGGCAACGGCAGCGTCAACACCGACGTCGACAGCATCGTGATCCGCCGCGTGCCGATGATGTTCCGGGTCGCCGGTCAGGAAGGCCTGTTTCCGGCGCTCTCGATCGAGGCGCTGCGGGTCGCGCAGGGAGCGTCATCCTATTTGATCAAGTCGTCGGGGGCGAGTGGCGAGCTGTCGTTCGGCGAGAAGACCGGCATCGTGGCCATCAAGACCGGCAGCCTCGAAGTGCCGACCGATGGCCGCGGCCGGGTCGTGCTCTACGACACCGGGCATAAGCCGGAGCGCTTCATCTCGGCGCGTGCCGTGCTCAAGGACGAGGTGCCGGCGGAGGCGCTGGAAGGCCAGGTGATCTTCGTCGGCACCAGCGCCATCGGCCTCAAGGATCTGCGCAATACGCCGGTGCAGGACGGCGTGCCGGGCGTCGAGGTCCATGCCCAGCTCGCCGAGCAGATGCTGGAACAGCGGTTCCTCGCCCGGCCCGACTATGCCGACGGCGCGGAATTCCTCTACCTGGCGGCGATGGGCCTGCTGATGATCGTGCTGCTGCCGCGGCTGTCGGCCGGCAGGATGGCGTTGCTGGCCACGATCCTCATCGCGGCCGGCCTCGTCGTGCCGTGGATCGCCTATTCGCAGTATCAGCTGCTGTTCGATCCGATCTATCCGCCGGTCACGCTGGCGGCGATCTATGTCGGCGGCACGGCGCTGGCCTTCATGCGCACCGAGCGGGAGCGGGCGGAAATTCGCGGCGCCTTCGGCCTGTACCTGTCGCCCGACCTGGTCGAGCAGCTCGCGCGCAATCCCAGCCTGCTGCAGCTCGGCGGGGAGCAGCGCGAGATCACGGTGATGTTCACCGACGTGCGCGGCTTCACCACGATCTCCGAGCAGTTCGATCCGCAGGGCCTGACGCGGTTCATGAACCGCTTCCTGACGCCGATGACCGACCTGATCCTGGGTCTCAAGGGCACGATCGACAAATACATGGGCGACGCCATCATGGCGTTCTGGAACGCGCCGCTGCCGGTCGAGCGCCATGCCGCGCGTGCCTGCGACGCGGCGCTGGCCATGCAATCCAGCCTTGCCGTGCTGAACCAGGAGTGGCGGGCCGAAGCCGAGGCCGAGGGGCGCCAGCACATCCCGGTGAACATCGGCGTCGGCCTGAACACCGGCCTCGCGTCGGTCGGTAATTTCGGCTCGACGCAGCGCTTCACCTATTCCTGCCTGGGCGATTCCGTGAACCTGGCGTCGCGCCTCGAAGGCCAGTGCAAGACCTATGGCGTCGGCATCATCGTCGGCCGCAGGACGCGTGAGGCGGTCGAAGACTACGCCACACTGGAACTCGATCTGATCACCGTGAAGGGCAAGACCGAGCCCGAGCGCATCTTCGCGCTGCTGGGGGACGTCTCGGTCACGGCGACGCCGGCCTATCGTACGCTGGTCGAACGGCAGGACGAATTCCTGCGGCTCTATCGCGCCGGCGCCTTCGCCGAGGCGCTCGCGACGATCGCGACGTGCCTGGCGGCGGCCGATGCGGCGGGCTGGCGGCAGGGCTATTACGAGATGATGTGCGGGCGGCTCGACGATCTGATCGACGATTCGCCGGTCGACTGGAAGGGAGTCTATGTCGCCAAGGACAAGTGACCAGGATCGCCGCCTCGCCGCCATCGAGGCCCTCGTCTGCCGCGACGTCGGCCGCAAGACACAGCAGCTCATCGACGCCAGTCGCGGCGGGCTGGCCGAGGCCGCCCGCTCGCTGGCGACGGCCGGGCGCGTCGGCCTGATCACCGGCTTCTTCGTGCCGCGCGGCGAGGTGGCGGCGCCCGAGACCGACGGCCCCGTGGGGACGGCCCTGCTGGCCGCGGCGCTCGTGGCCTGCGGCATCCCGGCCCGCATCGCCGTCGACACCCCCAGCGTCGGGGCCGTGCGCGCGGCCGTCCGGGCGACCGGCGAGGGCGTGATCGTCGACGAGGTCGTCCTCGGCGACGAAGCAGCCATCGGCGAGCAGGCAAGGCACTGGCAGAACGAACGGTTGACCCATGTCATCGCCATCGAGCGCTGCGGGCGCAGCGCCGACGGCAGGCCGCGCAACATGCGCGGCGTCGACGTCTCGCCGTGGACGGCGCCGCTCGATGCGCTGTTCGAGGGCGGGGCGTGGACGAAGCTCGCGGTCGGCGACGGCGGCAACGAGATCGGCATGGGCAAGCTGCCGGCGGGACTGATCGCGCGACACGTGCCCAACGGCGCGGAGATCGCCTGCGTGACCTCGTGCGATCATCTCGTCGTCGCCGGCGTTTCGAACTGGGGTGCCTACGGGCTGATGGCGGCGCTCGCCGTGCTGCGGCCGGAGTGGTGTCCGATCATCGTGAAATTCCTGACCGCGGAACGCGACCTCGCAGTGACGCAAGCGACCGTCGACGAGGCGGGCGCCGTCGACGGCGTCACGGCACGCCGCGAAGCCACGGTCGACGGTTTCGGCCCCGAAATCCACGGCCCCCTGGTCGACGAACTCGGTCGCATTGCGTGGGGAGAAGGCGCGGACTAGCTTGCGCGCCATGGAAAATCCCTACGCTCCGACACATCCCGAAATCCGCGATGCGGTTCGCCAGCTCTGCCTGAAGTTCGACGGCGCCTACTGGCGCGAACTCGACCGCGAGCGCGGCTATCCGACGGCCTTCGTCAAGGCGCTGACCGAAGCGGGGTGGCTGTCGATCCTGATCCCCGAGGAGTACGGAGGCGCCGGCCTCGGCATCTCGGCGGCCAGCGCCGTGCTCGAGGAGATCCACAAGGCCGGCTGCAACGCCGCGGCCTGCCACGCCCAGATGTACATCATGGGCACAGTGCTGCGGCACGGCAGCAAGGAGCAGAAGGAACGCTACCTGCCGAAGATCGCCACCGGCGAGCTGCGCCTGCAGGCGTTCGGCGTCACCGAGCCTTCGAGCGGCACCGACACGCTCAGCCTGCGCACCACGGCGGTGAAGAAGGACAACAGCACCTACCTCGTCAACGGCCAGAAGGTGTGGACCAGCCGGGCCGAGCATTCCGACCTGATGCTGCTGCTCGCCCGCACCACGCCGCGCGACCAGACGAAGAAGAAGACCGAAGGCCTGTCGGTGTTCCTCGTCGACATGCGCTCGGCGCTGGGCAAGGGCCTCACCATCCGGCCGATCCGCACGATGATGAACCACAACAGCACCGAAGTGTTCTTCGACAACATGGAAGTGTCGGCCGAGAACCTGATCGGCGAGGAGGGGCAGGGTTTCCGCTACATCCTCTCCGGTATGAACGCCGAGCGCGTGCTGATCGCCTCGGAGTGCATCGGCGACGGCAAGTGGTTCATCGAACGCGCCGTGAACTACGCCAAGGAGCGCAAGCTGTTCGGCCGCCCGATCGGCCAGAACCAGGGCGTCCAGTATCCGATCGCGCGCGCCTACACCCAGATCGAGGCGGCGGACCTGATGGTGCGCAAGGCGGCCGCCATGTTCGAGGCCGGCATCAATGCCGGCGCCGAGGCCAATATGGCCAAGATGCTGGCCTCGGAAGCCTCGTGGGCGGCGGCAGAGATGTGCGTGCAGACCCACGGCGGCTTCGGCTTCGCCGAGGAATACGACATCGAGCGCAAGTTCCGCGAGGCCCGCCTCTACACGGTGGCGCCGATCTCTACGAACATGATCCTGAACTTCGTCGCCGAGCACGTGCTCGGGCTGCCGCGGTCTTATTAGAACAGCCCGTTGGGTTAACCCGTCGTCCTGAACGAAGCGCAGCGTAGTCGAAGGACCTCTTTTCGCTTTGACATATCGTGCGACGGAAAAGAGGTCCTTCGACTGCGTCGCCCTTCGGGCGACTTCGCTCAGGACGACGGGGCCACTAATAAGTGCCCACCGCCTCGACGATCATCTTCTGGAAATGGATGACGAGGTGTTCGCTGTTGGTCAGGAAGCGACCCTTGTCGGGAATGCCGCCGAGCAGGCCGCGCTGGACCGAATCGGTCAGTGCATCGTCTTCCGCCGCGACCTGCTTGTTGAAGGCGACGAGCGACTTCGCGAACTCGTCGCTCACGCCAGGCCCGAAGAACTGCTCGGATATGCCCTTAGTCGCGTTCGGTCCGTCCGGCGTCCACACGTCGATCGACAGGTTCGGGAATCCCGGATTGATGTTGATGGTCACGTTCGGCCACAGAAAATGATACTGCGACTGCCTCACGGTGCCCGAGACGTCGTATAGCCTGGTGCGGGCCTTGCCTTCGAGCGCCGCCGGCCGGACAGGGCCGCTCTGGCTCGAGAAGTAGCCGTGGGTCTCGAGCGTGTAGACATCCGGGCGGACGTCGATCGCGGCGTTGAAACCGGGATGGGCGACGGCGCAGTGATAGCATTCGAGATAGTTCTCGAGCATCGTCTTCCAGTTGGCGTTCGAGCGCCATTCCTCGCGGCTGTACGGCACCAGCGTGTCGAGCACCACGCCGCTCTCCGCGATCAGGTCGAGAACGGGCCCGTAGCAGGACCGCGCCGTCGGCGCCTCGGCATCGAGATTGACGAAGACGAAGGGGCCGAGCGCTTCGGCGCGGATTGGCAGCAGGGGGAAATCGGCGAGGTCGAAGTTCGGCTCCGACGCCGAGCGCGGCACGCGCTTCAACCCGCCCGCCAGATCGTAGGTCCAGGCGTGGTAGCCGCATTGAAGGGTCTTGGCATTGCCGCGGCCCTTCATGACCTCGTGCCGGCGATGGCGGCAGACGTTCACGAAGCCGGCCAGTCCGCTTTCGTTGCGCAGGACCACGACGGGCACGCCGCCGGCATAGCCGGTGACGTAATCGCCGATCGCGCTTAGCTGCGAGAGCGGGCCGATGTAATTCCAGCTCTTGCGCAAGACGTGCGTGATCTCCCGCTCGGTGATCGAGGGATCCGTGTACCAGCGCGCGGGCAGCGACTCGCCGCGATCGAGGGCTGATAGCAGGCTGGAAGAGGTGTCGGGCAGTTGCGTCATCAGTCGAACATAGAGGTCCGCAGCGTCGAAATTGCGGCCGAGATTGCGGCATGGCCGACCATCAGGAGGAACACGGTCCAGCAGGCGGTGATCGCCGTCATCACCCAGCCGAGCATCGCCATCACGCCGTCGTCCTCGATCAGCGCGAAGCAGAAGAAGAGGATTGCCCACGCCGGAAACAGATTGTCGAAGGGGATCGGCAGAGCGAGGATCAATATGTTCAACGTCCACGCGAGCAGCAGAACGCGGCGCGGAAGGCCGGTGACCCACCATTCGTGGCGCACGTGGACGGTGTTCTCCAGCCAGCGGATGAACCGCCGCGCACGGCCGAGGAAATCCTGCAGCTTGCCGCGAGGCAGGCCACGCTTGCCGATCGTGAGGGGCAGCGACGGTACGGGATGCCCGGCGAAATACTGCGCCAGAATGTACAGCATCGGCACGCCGGTGATCGTCGACAGCCACGGGATTCCCGACGGGATGATGTTGGCGACGTTGATCGCGAGGACCGCGAAGGCATAGGAGCGGCCTTCGAAGCCTTCGAGGAACTCTTTCAGCGAAAGGACCGAATTGCGGTCCCCGGCGAACAGCCGGTCGAGCGTCGCGAGGAGGCCGAAATTGTCCTTCATCCACCTGTCCGCGGGATCAGGCGGCGGGCCAGCACGAGATGGGGCTTGTCGAGCATCTTGCCGTCCATCGTGAGGACGCCGGCGCCCGGATTGTTCTCGAACGTCGCGATGACGCGCCTCGCCCAGTCGATCTCGGCGGCGGTCGGCGTGAAGACCTCGTGGATGATGGCGACCTGGTCGGGATGGATGGCGATCTTGCCGCCATAACCCATGCGGCGGGCGTCGTGCGCCTCGGCGCGCAGGCCCTCGACGTTCCTGATGTCGGGATAGACCGTGTCGTAGGCCACGACGCCGGCGGCGACCGAGGCCATCAGATTGACCGTGCGGGCGAGCTTGAACGTGTCGTCGTAGACGCCGGGCGAGGGGCCCTTCGCCAGCGCGCCGAGGTCGGCCATCAGGTCCTCGCCGCCCCAGGAATGGCCGATCAGCCGCGCGTGCTTCGCCGGCGCCGCCGTCAGCGCCAGGATCGCCGCCGCACTCTCGGTGGCGATGGTGAGGATGCGGGTCGCGCCGGGCTCGATGCCCTCGCGTGCCTCGAAGGCGTCGAGATAGTTCGACATCAGATCGAGGTCCGCCTGGCCGACGCATTTGGGGAAGACGATGCCGTCGGGCTTTCCCTGCATCACCGTCGCGAGGTCGCCCAGCGTCAGGCCGGTGTCGAGCGCGTTGACGCGCACGTAGAGCTTCGGGCCGGCGCGATCGGCGCTTTGCAGATAGGCCAGCGCCATGTCGCGGGCGATCTTCTTGCGATCGGTGGCGACGGAATCCTCGAGGTCGAGGATCAGCCCGTCGGGGCCGGAGCTGGGGCCCTTGGCGAGCTTGCGTTCGGAATCGGCGGGAACGAACAGGAAGGAGCGCATCTGCTTGTCAGTCCTTTGGCTTCTTGCGCATCAGCGCCTGGCGGGTGCACTCGGCGACGATCTCGCCGCGCTGGTTGAGGGCGGTGTGGGCGAACTCGACGATGCCGGCATCGGGGCGCGATCTGCTCTCGCGCAGGCTGACGACGCGGGTGCGCACCCTCAGCGTGTCGCCGTGGAAGACCGGCTTGGGAAAGCGCACGTCGGTCATGCCGAGATTGGCGATGGTGGTGCCCAGCGTCGTGTCGTTCACGGTGATGCCGATCATCAGGCCGAGCGTGAACAGGCTGTTGACGATGCGCTGGCCGAACTCGGTCTTCGAGGCGAATTCCTCGTCGAGATGCAGTGGTTGCACGTTCATGGTGAGAGAACTGAACAGGACATTGTCCATCTCGGTCACGGTGCGCGTCCATTCGTGCTCGAACACGCGGCCGACGCCGAAGTCCTCGTAGTAAAGGCCTGCCATCTTTCTCCTCGCGGAAGTCGAGCCTTCCTAGCATGGATGGACGCTGGCCGGCTCGCCATCGTATCAATGCCGCCACAGGACGAAACACCGAGAACGGGGAGCGAGACGATGCGCGCGATGCTGAGCGAAACGCCGGGCGGGCCGGAGAGCCTGAAGCTGGTCGAGATGCCGTCCAGGCCGCTGGGCAACGGGCAGGTGCGCGTCGCGACCAGGGCGGCGGGTGTGAACTTCCCCGACACGCTGATCATCCAGGACAAGTACCAGTTCAAGCCGCCGCGTCCCTTCGCGCCCGGCCACGAGATCGCGGGCGACATCACCGAGGTCGGCGAGGGCGTCACCGGCTACAAGGTCGGCGACCGCGTGATCGGCATGATCGGCAGCGGCGGCTATGCCACCGAGGCCGTCGTCGACCAGATCCAGCTCCTGCCGATGCCCAAGAACATGAGCTACGAGGATGGTGCGGCCTTCACCATGACCTACGGCACCTCGTACTACGCGCTGAAGCAACGCAGCAGCTACAAGCCGGGCGAGACGCTGCTCGTGACGGGCGCCTCGGGCGGCGTCGGCCTCACCGCGGTCGAACTGGGCGCGCTGATGGGCCTCAAGGTCATCGCCGCCGTCGGCTCCGACGAAAAGATGGAAGTCTGCAGGAAGTACGGCGCCACGATGTTCGTGAACTACGCCAAGGAGAAGATGCGCGACAAGGTCAAGGAACTGACCGGCGGCGCAGGCGCCGACATCATCTACGACGCGGTCGGCGGCGATGCCTTCGACGAATCGATCCGCTGCATCGCCTGGTACGGGCGCCTGCTGGTCGTGGGCTTCGCGGCGGGCCGCATTCCGTCGCTGCCGGCCAACCTTGCGCTGCTGAAGAGCTGCGACGTGCGCGGCGTGTTCTACGGCGCCTGGCGCGGCCGCGAGCCCGTCGAGGCGCGTAAGAACTTCGACGAGATGCTGGCGTGGTACGGCGAAGGCAAGCTGAAGCCGCACATCTCGATGCGCTTCCCGCTGGAGAAGAGCGCCGATGCCATGAACGCCCTGCTGTCGCGCAAGGCCACCGGCAAGGTCATCATCGAAGTCGCCTGAGGGCGGGGAGCATCGACATGGGCAGACTTGCCGGCAAGATCGCGATCGTGACGGGAGCCGCCTCGGGCATCGGGGCGGCATCTGCCAGGCTCTTTGCGGACGAGGGCGCACAGGTGCTGGCGGTCGACCGGCCGGGATCGGCGATCGACACGGCGCATGCCGGAAATACCGCGATCGCTGCCTTCGCGGCCGACATCACGGGCGACGATGCGCCGAAGAGGATCGTCGCCGCCGCCCTCGACCGGTTCGGGGCGCTCGACATCCTGTTCAACAATGCCGGCGTCAGCGGTCGCGCCTTCGTCGAGGAAATGACCGACGAGATGTGGGACCATGTCAACGGCGTCAACGTGCGCGGCATGTTCCGGCTGTGCCGCGAGGCCATTCCGGCGCTGAAGCTGCGGGCCCGCGAGAAGGGCCGCGCGCGCATCGTCAACACCGCCTCGGTCATGGCCTTCGACACGGATTACGGCCTCGCGGCCTATTGCGCCTCCAAGGCCGGCGTCGGCGGCCTCACGCGCACGCTGGCGCTCGAACTCGGCAAGTTCAACATAACGGCCAACTATGTCTGTCCGGGCGCGATCTACAGCGGCATGACCCGGACCAACTTCGACAAGCCGGAGATCCGTGAAGTCTGGGAAAAGAAGGCGGCGCTGCGCCGGCTCGGCCAGCCGATCGACATCGCCCGCGGCGCGCTGCTGCTGGCTTCCGACGACGCCGACTTCATCACCGGCCACGAGCTGGTGGTCGATGGCGGCCTCACCTTGCGCACCTGAGACGCAGGCCAGAAGAGTACAAAGCAGGGGCGCTGGAAATTTCTGCCGTTAGGGGTAAGCCCGGGCGGACAGTCGCCAAAGGGATGATAAGTCGCCCCGCTGTGGTGGCGCTGACGCCTTCTTCCGGCCATGCAATCGTCAGTGGGGAATGAAGAGCTTTCTGGGCTGCGTAAGCCTTGCGGGCAAACACAGCAGCACCGAGAAACATTGGAAGAGCAGAGTCGCGATCTCAGCCGCCACGCTGGCGTAGAAGACCGTCGCAAAAGGCGCATCATGAATTGGCAGCGCCGCCATAGTAAGTGAACCGAGCGCCATCACGACCAGCAATAGTAAGCAAACGCACGGCTACGAGGGCGGCGAAGCTCTTTTACCAGCCTACCGCGCGGCGCCGTCTGGTTACGCCATGGAGGGCCGGGTCGGGACCCGCAAGCACCGGAGCCTTTTGCTCCTCCAGCTGGTCCGCCGACAGAGACAGCGGACGACCGCTGCGCTTGGTATCGCTCAACCCTCCGACGCCGTCGTGATTGTGGCGGCGCACCCAGTCGCGCAGCGTCTGACGATCGATCCCGCAGGCCTCCGCCGCCTCCGCGCGTCAGACAAAGCAGCGGTGGAGAATCCCGGACATCAGAGAGTCAGGAATTTCAGCCACTGATATGAAAACACATAGCCGATAGCAGTATCGAGTCCGGTCGGTGGCTCGCCTCGGGATTTGACGCTTGCATATTCAAAGTCCGGCTCATCAGTAACTTGAGGCCTCGCTTCTCACAGGAGAGATGTCTTTGGGAACATTTGATGGCCGTGGCGATGATACTGCTTATCCCTCGTTGTCGTCGCCCCTGTTGCCGCGTGCCTTGTCGCGGCCATTGAGCACCGATCACCCGGAACGTTGACCTCGCGGCGTAAATGCAGACCGTCGCATCAACAGGGTCGAGCGCGCCGAAATCGCCGCCCAACGAGCAGACGATGACCAGGGCTGTCCGGGCATCGGAGCCGCTTTCCTTTCCGATGCGGCACGCGACGGGAAAAACGCCCTCCAGGCCCCGATGGGCCGCTGAACGGAGACGAACATGGCAAGCATCATGACAGAAGGGCTGCTCTCGGCAGCGCCTGCCGCGGAACCATGGTCGCGCAACGAGCTTGGGGACGACAGCGCGCTCGGCCTTCAGGCCGACGAGATGTTCGCGCGCCAGCTCGACACCGAGTTTTCGGCGGGTGTGCGCGGCCTGCTGAACGATCCCGAGACCGGGATCTCGGCCCAGCGCGGCGAGGCGGCGCTCGAAGCCATCGCCCGCGCCATGCCGGCGCTGGGCGAACTGAAAGAGCGGGTGCTTGCCCAGGCCATCGGCCCGCGTCAGCGCAGCATCCTCGAGCCCTTGATCGAGACCCGCCTCGACT
>JABMNB010000772.1 GCA_013205335.1 Rhodospirillales bacterium | reverse complement strand
GACCAACCTGCGCCAGATCGAACGCGTGCGCTCGGAGATCGACGGGCTGAAAGGCCTGCGCCGAGGCATGGTTTCGATCTGGTCGATCGAATCGCTGGTGCCGCATCTGCTGCCGCGCGCGGTGATCCGTTTCAGCGAACGCCATCCCGGCATCACCTTCGAGATCACGATCGACGGCTCCGACCAGGTCGTGGCCGCAGTGCGCGAGGGCCGCACCGACATCGGTCTCGCTTTCTATCCGCCGGCCGAGGCCGAACTGGAGACGGTGTTCAAAATGCGCGAGCCGCTGGTGGCGATGATGTCGGCCGGCCATCCCCTCGCCAGCCGGCCGAAAGTCTCGCTGGGCGATTGCGCGGCCTATCCGATTGCGTCGCCCATGAAGCATACCGGTAGCCGCATCCTGATCGACGTCGCCTGCAAGGCGGCCGGCATCCATATATCGCCGTCGCTTGAGACCAACGCGATCCAACTGCGGGTCGAATTCGTGAAGGTGAATCATGGCATTACCTTCCTGTCGCGCCTCTCGGCCTGGGACAGTCTGCGCTCGGGCGAATTGGTCACCGTGCCGATCCGCGACGGGCTGGTGAACAACGCGACCATCGATGCGATCACGCATTCGGCGCGACGCCTGCCGCTTGCGGCCGAGGAGTTCCTTCGTTTTCTGCAAGGTGAGTTCCAGGATCTGCACGAACTTGCCTATGCGCCACTGAAGCGGGAGGCTGCGGCCACCGTTTCGGCACGTTCCGTGCGAGCGGCTACGAAAGCATCGACGGGAGACAGACGCTCATGACCTTCACTCTGCTCGCGCGCTGTCCGACGACGGGACAGGTTGGCATCGGTATCGCGACGTATTCGATCACGGTGGGTCTCTACTGCACCGGCCTGCGCGGCAACACCGGCGCGGCCATGACCCAGGCCTTCGTCAACCAGGGCAACAATCCGCTGGCGCTCAGGCTGCTGGCGCAGGGTTACACCCCGGACCACATAGTGGCGGAGCTGAAGGCCAACGATCCCAACCACGAATTCCGCCAGATCGCAGTGATCGACCGTTTGGGCCGGCTCGCGGCCTACAGTGGTCCTAAGAACCGCGGCTGGGCGGGTCACGTCACCGGCGACGGCTATGTCGCCATGGGAAATGTGCTGGCCGGCAAACCGGTCGTCGATGCCATGGCGAGGGCCTATGAAGGCGCGGCAGACGTCTCGTTCGAGCGCCGGCTCCTTGCGGCGATCGAAGCAGGCCGCGATGCCGGCGGTCAGGTCGGCAACGACGGCCCTCTCACTGAGCGTTCGGCCGCCGTGATGGTCTACGGCGACTACGATCATGCCGAACTCGACCTGCGCGTCGACCTGCACGACAAGGCAGTCGAGGGACTGCGACGGGCCTTCGAGGAGTACGAGCTCTATCGCGGCTACTACAAGGAGAGAGCGAGGAACCCGAAGGATGCGGTGCCGCAGTACGACTTCGTGCAGACGCTCGCCAGAAAGCAGGAGGCCGTACGATGACGTTCTCCCTGATTGGGCGTTGCAGGCGCACGGGCCGTCTCGGCCTCGGCATCGCCACCTATTCGCTGGCTGTCGGCGGCCGTTGCGAAGGCGTCGTGGCCAACGTCGGCGTCTGCAAGACGCAGGCGTTCCCCAACCGGACCAACGATACGCTCGGCATCAAGCTGCTGGCGCAGGGCTACCTGCCGGCGCGCGTGATGGAAATCCTCGCGGGCAACGACACCGAGCACGGCTTTCGCCAGATCGCGATCATGGACCGCGACGGTCGGGTCGCCGCTCATACCGGTCCTGGCTGCCGCGGCTGGGCGGGCCACAGGGAAGCAGCCGATTGCGTCGCGTTCGGCAACGGCCTGTTGGGTCCGCAGGTGCTCGACGGCATGATCGCGGGCTTCCTCACGCATCCCGACGATGTGCTGGAATATCGCCTGATGCGAGCAATCGAAGGCGGCCGCGATGCCGGTGGGCAAGGCCCGGTCGACGCGCACCGCACCGAGCGCTCGGCCGCGATCAAGGTCGTCGACCGGCGCGATTTTCCCGATGTCGACGTTCGCGTCGACGTGCATGAAACGGCGGTCGAAGAGCTGCGGCGCGTGCTGGAGGAGTTCAAGCTCTACGAAGAATTCTATCGCGGCCGGGACACCGACCCATCGAAAGCCATCCCGCAGGACGTTTTCGTGAAGCAACTCAACGCCAGGCGCATCAAGGAGTCGGCATGACCTACACCATCCTCGGACGTTGCGCG
>JABMNB010000771.1 GCA_013205335.1 Rhodospirillales bacterium | reverse complement strand
TGAAGAAGCTGATCGCCTATTCGTCGATCGCCCATATGGGCTTCGTGACGATCGGCGCCTTCGTCATGAACATGCAGGGCGTGCAGGGCTCGATCTTCCAGATGCTGAGCCATGGCATCGTGTCGGCCGCGCTCTTCCTCTGCGTCGGCGTGGTCTACGACCGCATGCATACGCGCGAGATCGCGGCCTATGGCGGCCTCGTGCATCGCATGCCGCGCTACGCCTTCACTTTCCTCTTCTTCACACTGGCGAGCGTCGGATTGCCCGGCCTGTCGGGCTTCGTCGGCGAGTTCCTGGTGCTGCTGGGTGCGTTCAAGGCCAACACCTGGGTGGCCTTCCTGGCCGCGACCAGCCTGATCCTGGGGGCTGCCTATGCCCTGTGGCTGTACCGCAAGATCGTCTTCGGCGAACTGACCAAGGGTTCGCTGAAGGGCATCCTCGACATGAACAGGCGCGAGATCGCGATCTTCCTGCCGCTGGTCCTGCTGACGATCTGGATGGGGGTCTATCCCAATTCCTTCCTCGACCCGATGGCGCCGGCGGTGGACAAGCTGATCGGCGACTATCAGGCAGCCTTGAAGCTCGCCCGTACCGCGGCGCTGGCGCCGTGAGCGGCCGGGAGTAATGAACATGATTGTCGGTCTCGAATCCTGGACCCTGGCCCGGCCGGAAATCTTCCTCGCCGCGGCGACGACACTGCTGCTGATCTACGGTGTCGTTCGCGGCGAAATCGCCACGCCGTTCGTGTCGGTCGCCACCTCGGTGGCGCTGCTGGCGACGGCCGTGCTGCTGTTCATGCCCTACCGCGAAGGAACCGCCTTCTCCTCGCTGTTCATCGTCGACCGGCTGACCACGACCATGAAGGCGCTGGTGCTGGTCGGCTCCGCCATCGCGATCCTGATGTCGCGCGCCTATTTCGAAGAGGCCAAGGCCTGGCGCTTCGAGTACCCGATCCTGGTCGCGCTCGCGACCCTCGGCATGATGCTGATGATCTCGGCCAACGACCTGATGGCCCTCTATGTCGGTCTCGAGCTGCAGTCGCTGGCCCTGTACGTCATTGCCGCCTTCCAGCGCGACAGCGTCCGCTCGACGGAAGCCGGCGTTAAGTACTTCGTCCTGGGCTCGGTCGCGTCGGGCCTGCTGCTGTTCGGCTCGTCGCTAATCTACGGCTTCTGCGGCGGCACCGCGTTCGTCCACATATCCCGCGCGCTGCTCGACGGCCGTGCGACGGAATTCGGCGTCATCATCGGCCTCGTGTTCGTGGTAGCCGGCCTTGCCTTCAAGGTCTCGGCCGTGCCGTTCCACATGTGGACGCCGGACGTCTACGAGGGCGCCCCGACGCCGGTCACGGCCCTGTTCGCCGTGGCCCCCAAGATCGCGGCCATGTCCCTGCTGGTCTCGGTCCTGATGGGCCCGTTCAAGCCGCTGTTCATGCAGTGGCAGCAGATCATCGTCGTGGCCTCGGTGCTGTCCATGGCGCTCGGTGCCTTCGCGGCGTTGCGCCAGCAGAACATCAAGCGACTGATGGCCTATTCCTCGATCGGCAATGTCGGCTACGTGCTGCTGGGACTTGCCAGCGGCAGCGAGAAGGGCATCCAGTCGATCGTGTTCTACCTCGCCATCTACATGGTCATGACCTTGGGCGTGTTCGCCACCATCCTGATGATGAAGCGGCGCAACATCATGGTCGAGGAGGTCTCGGACCTGTCGGGTCTGGCGCGCAACCATCCGATGATGGCGCTCTCGATGCTGATCTTCATGTTCTCGCTGGCCGGCATCCCGCCGCTGGCGGGCTTCTGGGGCAAGCTCTACATCTTCATGGCCGCGGTCGAGGCCAACCTCTTCATCCCCGCGGTACTGGGCGTATTGGCCTCGGTCGTGGCCTCCTACTATTACCTGCGCATCGTGAAGGTGATGTATTTCGACGAGCCCACGGAAGTGCTCGACCGGCCGGCGTTCGGCATCAACCGCGTCGTGGCCATGGTGGCCGCCTTCCTCATCGCCGTGTTCTCGCTGGTACCCCAGCCTCTCAGCCTGATCGCCGCGGCGGCCGCCAAAGGCCTGTTCCCGTGACCCCGCGGCCCGTCCTGTCGGACGGGTGGACGCTGGTCGCGCTCGACAGCGTCGGCAGCACCAACGACGAAGCCACGCGTCTGGCAGATGCCGGTTCGCCGGAAGGCACTGTCGTCTGGGCGCTCGAGCAGACTGGCGGCCGCGGACGGCGCGGTCGCAACTGGGCCTCACCCGTGGGCAATCTCTACAGTTCCACGATCCTGCGGCCCGAGTGCGCCGCTCCGCGCGCCGCCGAGCTGGGCTTCGTCGCCACCCTGGCGGTGGCAGACATCGTTCCGGCGGGGCGCGCCATCCGCCTGAAATGGCCCAACGACGTGTTGGTCGACGGCGGCAAGGTCGCCGGCATCCTGCTGGAGAGCGCCATCGGCCAGGACGGGCTGGTCGAGCATGTCGTGGCCGGCATCGGCATCAACGTGGCCTTCGCGCCGCAACTTCCGGAGATGCGCTATCCCGGCGCGGCGCTCGGCGGCACCGTCGAGGCGGCCCTCGAAGGGCTGGCACGGGCTCTCGGCGTGCGGCTTGCGCAATGGCGCGGGGACGGCTTCGAGACGATCCGGGCGGCCTGGCTTGCCCAGGCGGGCCCGCTGGGCGCCGAGGTGGACGTTCGGCTGGGTGAGGAGCTGGTGCGGGGCCGGTTCGCCGGGCTGGACCGCGAGGGAGGCCTGTTGCTGGAGACGGCCGCCGGCCCGCGCACGATCGTGTCGGGTGAATTGCTGGGCCGGGCGGCCTGAGGAGAGCGGGCATGCTGCTGGCCATCGACGTTGGCAACACCAACTCGAAGTTCGTCGTCTTCGACAAGGACAGGATCGTTGCGGCGTGGCGCCTCCGCACTGAGTCGAAGCGCACGGCCGACGAGTATGCGGCCTGGGTGACGCAGCTCATGCATCTCCAGGGCTTCGATCCCAGGTCGATCAGCGGCGCGATCCTGGCCAGCGTCGTGCCGGCGGTGAACGTCCACCTGCGCCGGCTCTGCGAGACCTACTTCCATACCAAGCTGCTGATCGTCGGCGAGGCCGATTGCGAGCTCGGGATCAAGGTCCTGATCGATCGGCCGCAGGAGGCGGGCGCCGACCGCCTCGTCGGCGTCATTGCCGGCCACACGAAATATGGCGGGCCGCTGATCACCATCGACTTCGGCAGCGCCACGACCTTCGATCTGGCCGACGAGGATGGCAACTTCATCGGCGGCGTCTTCGCGCCCGGCGTCGAGCTGACGATCGAAGCCTTCTACCTGATGACGGCACGCCTGCCGCGCATCCGGGTCGAGAAGCCCGCGAACGTGATCGGCAAGAGCACCGTGGCCAACATGCAGTCCGGCATCTTCTGGGGCTATGTCGGCCTGATCGAGAGCCTGATCAAGCGCATCCGGGAGGAGTACGGCGAGCCGATGAAGGTTATTGCGACTGGCGGTCTGGCCAACGTGTTCAAGGACGAGATCGGGCTGTTCGACTACATCGAGCCGGACCTGATGTCGCTCGGCTTGCTGGAGATCTGGCGGCGCAACAGCCGATGACCGTTCCGTCGGACGACGAGCTGTTGTTCCTGGCCCTTGGCGGGGCCGGCGAGATCGGCATGAACCTCAACCTCTACGGCACGGCCGGCAAGTGGCTGATGGTCGATCTCGGCATCGGCTTCGCCGACAGTTCCATGGCCGGCGTCGAGGTGGTGATGCCGGATCCGGCCTTCATCGTGGAGCGCCGAGACGCCCTGGTGGGCATCGTGCTGACGCATGCCCACGAGGATCATCTCGGCGCCGTGGCGGACCTGTGGCCGCGGTTGAAAGCGCCGGTCTATGCGACACCGTTCGCCGCCTCCGTTCTGCGCCGCAAGCTCATCGACGCAGGCCTCCGGAACGAGGTGCCGGTCACCGAGATCCCGCTCGGCGGCAAGTTCAGTCTCAAGCCGTTCGAGCTCGAGATGATCACCATGACGCATTCGATCCTCGAGCCGAATGCGCTGGCGATCCGCACCAGGTTCGGCACGGTGTTCCACACCGGCGACTGGAAGATCGACCCAGAGCCTTTGCTGGGTGAACTCACCGACGAGGCAATGCTGAAACGCATCGGCGACGAGGGCGCGCTCGCCATGGTCTGCGACAGCACCAACGTCTTCGTCGAGGGCGAGGCGGGCTCGGAATCGAAGGTGCGGGCCAATCTCGAAAAGCTCGTCAAGGGGCATCGGGGAAGGGTGGCGGTCACCTGCTTCGCCTCCAACCTCGCCCGCGTCGAGAGCATCGCGCTGGCTGCGGTCGCGGCCGGTCGCCATCCGGTCCTGTCCGGCCGCGCCCTGCAGCGCATGCTTGATGCTGCGCGCGAATGCGGCTACCTGCTCGATTTCCCCGAATGCGTACCCGAGCAGCAGGCGGGCTTCCTGCCCCGCGACAAGGTGCTGTTCATCTGTACCGGCAGCCAGGGCGAGCCCCGTGCGTCCATGTCGAAGCTCGCCGGCGGAGAGCATCGCGATCTCGTCCTCGAGGACGGCGATACCGCGATCTTCTCGTCACGGGTCATCCCCGGGAACGAGCATTCGGTCGGGCGCCTGCAGAACGCCCTGATGTCCCGCGGCGTGAAGGTCATCACCGACCGGGAGGCCCACATCCACGTGTCGGGCCACCCGGCGCGGGACGAGCTGGTTCGTGTGTACCAGTGGGTCCGGCCGAAGATCGCCCTGCCGGTCCATGGCGAGGTCCGGCACATGATCGAGCATGCCGCTCTGGCGCGAGCCTGCCAGGTGCCGGAGACGGTCGTGGCGCCCAACGGGACGCTGGTGCGGCTGGCGCCAGGCCCGGCCGAGATCATCGACCATGTTTTTTCCGGCCGGTTGGCGCGCGACGGCGACGGACTCATACCGCTCGATGGCGAATCCCTGCGCGAACGGCGCAAGCTGCTGTGGAACGGCGCTGCGGCGGCGACCCTGGTGGTCGACAAGCGCGGCAAGGCCCTGGCGGCGCCCCAGGTTTCGCTGCGGGGCATAGATGACGAGGACGGAGAGATCAGCGACGCCATCCTTGAGGCGCTGGGCGATATGCTGGCGGGCCTCAGCACGTCGGACCGCTCGGACAACCGGCGCATGGAGGAGGCGGCACGTCAGGCCGTGCGACGCGTCGTGCGGGCGCACCTCGGCAAGAAGCCGTTGACGGACATCCACATCGTCCGCATCTAAGGTAGCAGCCGCTGGAGAAGACGATGATCGGACGCCTCAACCATATCGCGATTGCCGTGCCCGACCTGGCAAAGGCCACGGAACTCTACCGCACCGTGATGGGCGCCCGGGTGAGCGCCCCCAAGGAACAGCCGGCTCATGGCGTCACGGTGGTCTTCGTCGAACTGCCCAACACCAAGATCGAACTCCTGCATCCACTCGGCGACAAGTCGCCCATCGCCAATTTCCTGGCCCGCAACGCCGATGGCGGCATCCATCATGTCTGCTACGAGGTCGAGGATATCTATGCCGCCCGCGACAAGCTGAAGGCGCAGGGCGCGCGCGTGCTGGGCGACGGCGAGCCCAAGATCGGTGCCCATGACAAGCCCGTGCTGTTCCTGCACCCCAAGGACTTCACCGGCACGCTGATCGAACTCGAACAGGTCTGAGGAGCAACTGCCATGGGCTGGGCGACTGGCGTCATGGTCTACCTGGTGATCTGGTGGATTGCGCTCTTCATGGTCCTGCCGCTGGGCGTCCGGCGTGCGGAGAAGCCCGGAAAAGGCGAGGAGCGAGGCGCGCCCGAGCAGCCGGATCTCGTTCGCAAGGCCATCATCACCACGATCCTGGCGGCGGTGCTGTGGATCGTTTTCTACGTCTTCTATCAGATGGATGTCCTGAGCTTCCGGCGGCTCGAGGGGTCCTGATCGCAAACTGCCGGGCCGCCTTCGCCAAAAGGAAACGGCGGACCAATGGTCCGCCGTCCTCTACCCCCGAAACTCGTCGTAGGCGGCTTGCGCCGCTCTCCTCCCTAAACTCGGGCTGCGCCCAAGGCGTAAGCTGTTTAGCGTGCCGCCTGGGAGTTGCCAAGACCTTTTCTTTCGATCACGGGGTGTCGAACAGAAGAATCTTCATGTGCGAGGTCGTTCGACGACAAACTAATGACCGCACGGATTCACTGATCATCCAATGACCACGTATTTGATCACGAAGAGTACAGCGAGGATTCCGACGGCCGGGTGGACGTCGCGATACCGGCCTGCTGCGATCTTGATACCGGCGTACGAGATGAAGCCGAACGCGATGCCGTCGGCGATCGAAAAGGTGAACGGCATCGAGATCGCGGTGATGACGGCAGGTGCCGCTTCGGTGAGGTCGTTCCATTCGATCTCGGTGAGGCTGCGCGCCATCAGACAGGCGACGTAGAGAAGGGCCGGCGCCGTCGCGTAGGCGGGGATGGATCCGGCAAGAGGCGCAAGAAAGAGCGCCAGAAGGAACAGGACGCCGACGGCCGCTGCGGTGAGACCGGTCCGGCCGCCGGCATTGATGCCCGACGCGCTCTCGATATAGCTGGTCGTCGTCGAGGTGCCGACCGCGGCACCGATCATGGCGGCGGCGCTGTCGGAAATGAGCGCCCCGCGCAGCCGCGGGACGGTGCCGTCGGGCCGCATGAAGCCACCGCGATGGGCCAGCGCGATCAGCGTGCCGGTGTTGTCGAACAAGTCGACGAACAGGAACGCGAAGACCACCGTCACGAGCCCCACCTGCAGGGCACCCGCTAGATCCATCTGGAGGAACACAGGCGCGATCGAGGGCGGGACGTCGAGGATGCCTGCGAACTTCTGATGCCCGGCCAGGATCGAGATCACCGTCACGACCAGGATACCCAGGATCACGCCGCCCATGATGCGGCGATATTCGAGCCCGACGATGATGGCAAAGCCCAGAACCGCCATCATGACAGGCCAGCTCGTCATCTTGCCGTGGGCGACCAGGGTCGCAGGATTGCCGACGACGATACCGGCATTCTTGAGGGCGATCAGCGCGAGGAAGAGGCCGATGCCGGCGGCAATCGCCATCTTGAGCGACCTCGGGATCGCATTGACGATCCATTCGCGGATCGGCGTCACGCTGATGACGAGGAAGAGGACGCCGGAGATGAAGACGCAACCCAGCGCCACCTGCCAGCTGAGGCCCATGCCGCCGACCACGCCGAAGGCGAAGTAGGCGTTGAGGCCCATGCCGGGGGCGAGGGCGATGGGGTAGTTGGCGAGGAATGCCATCAGGAAGCACCCGATGGCAGCCGCCACGCAGGTTGCCGCGAACACGGCCCCGAACGGCATCTTGGCTTCCGCCAGAATCGAGGGATTGACGAAGATGATGTAGGCCATCGTCAGGAACGTCGTGAGGCCTGCCACGAGCTCGGTCCGGACGTTGGTCTTGTTCTCGCTCAGCTTGAAGAGTTTCTCGAGCATCCTGTTTCTCCCCCCGGAAGTCGCGCCCAGTGTGCGTGCACATGGCTGTGAAAAGCCAGTCGCACGGCGCAAGTTTGCCTTTGGCCGACCCGTTCCCTACAGTCCGCCGCCACCCCGATAGCCGGACCGAGGACCGAATCCAGCATGCGCATGAGCCAGTACTTTCTGCCGACGATGAAGGAGACTCCGTCGGAAGCGCAGATCGTGTCGCACCGGCTGATGCTGCGCTCCGGCCTGGTCCGCCAGACCAGCGCCGGCATCTATGCCTGGCTGCCGCTCGGCCTGCGCGTGCTCCGCAACATCGAGCGCATCGTGCGCGAAGAACAGGATGCGGCGGGCGCCCAGGAGGTGCTGATGCCGACCATCC
>JABMNB010000770.1 GCA_013205335.1 Rhodospirillales bacterium | reverse complement strand
GCAACAGCGGCCCGCTGCCGGGGCCGGTGGAGCGCTGCATCGTCGAAGGCGACCTGGTGACCGCCAGCGTGCTGTCGGGCAACCGCAACTTCGAGGGACGCATCCATCCCCTGACCCGCGCCAACTATCTGGCCTCGCCGATGCTGGTCGTGATCTACGCGCTGGCCGGCTCGATGAAGATCGACATCACCAAGGATCCGATCGGCCTCGGCAAGGGCGGCAAGCCGGTCTATCTCAAGGACCTCTGGCCTTCGAACATGGAAGTCTCCAAGACCGTCGACAAGTTCGTGACGGCCAAGGCCTTCAAGAAGCGCTACGCCAACGTCTTCGAGGGCGACAAGTTCTGGCGCGGCATCAAGACCAAGCCGAGCCTGACCTATGCGTGGGACGACAAGTCGACCTACGTGCGCAACCCGCCCTACTTCGAGGGCATGGGCAAGACGCCGGCCGCGCTCACGAACATCAAGGGCGCCCGTCCGCTCGGCCAGTTCGGCGACTCGATCACGACCGACCACATCTCGCCCGCCGGCTCGATCCGCAAGGACAGCCCCGCCGGCAAGTACCTGATGGAGGAAGGCGTCGAGGCCAAGGACTTCAACCAGTACGGCACGCGCCGCGGCAACCATGAGGTCATGATGCGCGGCACCTTCGCCAACATCCGCCTCAAGAACGAGATGGTTCCGGGCGTCGAGGGTGGCTTCACCCATCACTTCACGACCGACCAGCCCGAGCCGATCTACGACGTGGCGATGCGCTACAAGAAGGAGCACACGCCGCAGGTGCTGATCGCCGGCAAGGAATACGGCACCGGCAGCTCGCGCGACTGGGCGGCCAAGGGCGTCAACCTGCTTGGCGTCAAGGCGGTGGTCTGCGAGACCTTCGAGCGCATCCATCGCTCGAACCTGGTCGGCATGGGTGTGCTGCCCCTGCAGTTCAAGGATGGCATGACGCGCAAGACGTTGAACCTCACCGGCCGCGAGACCTACGACGTCAGCGGCATCGACGGCGAGCTGAAGCCCGGCATGGACGTGCCGCTGACCATCCATCGCCCCGACGGCGCGTCGGAGACGATCATGCTGACCTGCCGCATCGATACCGCCGAAGAGGTCGGCTACTTCAAGAACGGTGGCGTGCTGCACTACGTGCTGCGCAACCTGGCCCAAGCGGCCTGACGCCGGCGGACACGGGACCCATGGCGACGGGGCTTCCAGGCCATGCCGTCGCCATGGCCCGCAACAACATCTGGGCGAACCAACGGCTGCTGACGGCCTGCAAGGCTTTGTCGGCGGAGGAGTTCGCCGCACCGCGCACGGGTTTCTTTCCCTCGCTGCGCGCCACGCTCAACCACATCCTCTGGGTCGACGTTTATTACATCGACGCGCTGCATCGCGATCCGACGGTGCTGCAGCGCTATGGCGACCCGATACCGGATTTGCCCGAGGCCGCGTCCCTGTACGAGGCGCAGATCGCCAGCGACCGGCGGCTGCTTGCCTTCTGCGAGCGCCAGACCGAGGCGAGTCTGGCCGAGGGTCTGTCCCTGCCACGCCCCAATCGAACGCCGCCGCCGTCCAGCGTCATCTCGATCCTGGAGCATCTGTTCCAGCACCAGACGCATCATCGCGGCCAGGCGCATGCCATGCTGGCCGGCACCAGGGTCAAGCCCCCCCAGCTCGACGAGTTCTTCCTGGCCGGCGAGCAGCATCTGCGGCGCGACGAGCTGCTGGCCCTGGGCCTCGAGCCGAGCTGATGCGTCCTCGCTCTTCCTTCGCCGGGGCGGCCATCGAAGTGAGCGATCTCTCGCGTTCCGTGGCGTTCCATCGCCTGTGGCTGCCCATGCTGGGCTTCCACCGCGTGTGGGCCAGCCCCGACCGGGTGATGTGGTCGCGCGGCTACGACCATTTCGTGATGCGCCAGGCCAAGCACGGCATCTCCTACGGTCCAGGCGCCCTGTGGCTTGCCGTATCGGCCGAGAGCCGCGCCCAGGTCGACCAGGTTTTCGCCGAGCTGCGCGACGCGGGCGCGGAGATCATCCAGGCGCCGCAGGAACTCGATTATCTTGCGCCCGGCTACTATTCGGTGGGCTTCCGCGATCCCGACGGCGTGCCCATCGAGGTCATGCACCGGTGGGACGACCTGCCCGACATTCCCGACGCCGAGCAGGTCCGGGTGCCCGGCCATGGTGTCACCCTGGGCGGTTACTTCTTCAAGCCGCAGGCCGGCCAGCCGCCTTATCCGGCGCTGATCCTGCTGCATGGCTTCGCGGGACACGCCCACAACATGGTGGGCCTGGCGCGCGCCGCCGCGGCCAACGGCTATGCCGCCCTCGCTTTGTCGCTGCGCGGCTGGCTGGGCTCGGAAGGCGAGAACGACCAGGGCCTGCGCCAACCGCTCGACGTGCTGGCCGCCATCGACTGGCTGGCCAAGCGACCGCTGGTCGACCGCGACCGGATCGGTCTGGTCGGCGCCTCCATGGGCGGACAGGTGGCGCTGCTTGCCGCCGCCCACAAGCCGCCGGTGCGCGCGGTCGCCTCGTTCTTCGCGCCGACCGATCTTGCGCGCTGGCGCGAGGCCAACCCGTTCATGCGCGACTATCTCGACGATCTCTGCGGGCCCGAGGGCCTGCCGGTGCGCTCGCCGATCCTGCGCGTGGCCCAGATCGATGCGCCGGTGCTGCTGCTGCACGGCGACCGCGACGAGAACGTGCCGGTCGAGCAGTCGCTCGCCATGGCCGAGGCTCTGGTTGCCCACGGCAAGGATGCCGAGGCCTTCGTGATCCCCGGCGCCACCCACTATTTCACCGAGCAGCAGAGCGCCGCTGCGCGGCGCAAGCTGTTCGACTTCCTGCGTCGTCATCTCATCCGGAGCTAGTCGTCCATGCGTGTATCCGAAGCCGTCAACTCCCGCCGCTCCATGCGTGTCTTCAAGCCCGATCCCGTGGCCAAGGCCGACATCGAATGGATCATCGAAAATGCCAATCGATCGGCGTCGAACGGCAACCTGCAGCCGTGGAAGCTCTACGTGACCATGGGCGCCGCGCGGAAGCGGCTCTCATCGGCGATCCTGAAGGCAATGGACGACGGCGATAACGGCCCAGGCGCCGAGTACAACGTCTACCCCCAGGAAATGACGCCAGTCTACGACGCGCGCCGCAAGCTTGTCGGCAAGCAGCTCTACACCCTGCTCGGCGTGCCGCGCGGCGACGCCGCCGGCATGCTGAAGCAGTTCCGCAAGAACTACGAATTCTTCGACGCGCCGGTCGGCATGATCCTCTCCGTCGAGAAGCGTATGGGCAACGGCCAGTGGATCGACTGCGGCATCTTCCTCGACCAGCTGATGCTGCTGGCGCGCGAGAAGGGCCTGCACACCTGCCCGCAGGCCGCGTTCAGCCGCTACCAGCATGTGGTTCGCCGCGAGCTGGAGATTCCCGAGGACCAGACGGTGATCTGCGGTCTGGCGCTCGGGTATGCCGATCCGGACGTGGTGCCCAACAGCCTGATCACCGACCGCGCGCCGATCCAGGACTTCACCACGTGGTTCAGCGAGTGACGGCCAAAGTCGAATTGCCGTGTCGGGCGACCGCGGGCTAAAACGCAGACAATTCAGGGCGCAAAGCCCCAGCCGGAGGAAATGAGCCATGGCCGATGAGGTGATCGCCGTCAGCGCCGAGTGGGCCAAGCGCGCCTATGTCGACGACGCCAAGTACAAGGCGATGTACGAGGCCTCTACCCAGGATCCCGCCAGGTTCTGGGACGAGCACGCCAAGCGCGTGGACTGGATCAAGCCCTACAGTCCCGCCGCCGTCCGCGACGTCGACTACACCGGCGACGTCCGCATCCGCTGGTTCCACGACGGCGTGCTGAACGTCTCGGCCAACTGCGTCGACCGCCATCTCGCCAAGCGTGCCGACCAGACCGCGATCATCTGGGAAGGCGACGATCCGTCGAAATCCAAGAAGATCACCTATCGCGAACTGCACGGCGAAGTCTGCCGCATGGCGAACGCGCTGAAGGAGCTCGGCGTCAAGAAGGGCGACAGGGTCACGATCTATCTGCCGATGATCCCCGAGGCGGCCTATGCGATGCTGGCCTGCACGCGCATCGGCGCCATCCATTCCGTCGTGTTCGGCGGCTTCTCGCCCGACAGCCTCGCCAACCGTCTGGTCGACTGCGACAGCAACGTCGTGATCACCGCCGACGAGGGGCTGCGCGCCGGCAAGCACGTGCCGCTCAAGGCAAATTGCGACGAGGCCCTCAAGAAGGCGCCGGGCGTGAAGAAGGTGCTGGTCGTGAAGCACACCGGCGGGAAGGTCGCCTGGGAAGCCGGCCGCGACGTATGGTGGCACGAGATCGCCGCCAGGGTGCCGGCCGACTGCGCGCCCGAGCCGATGGGCGCGGAAGACCCGCTGTTCATCCTTTATACGTCGGGTTCGACGGGCAAGCCCAAGGGGGTGCTGCACACGACCGGCGGCTACATCGTCTTTGCATCGATGACCCACCAGTACGTGTTCGATTATCACGACGGCGACATCTACTTGTGCACCGCCGACGTAGGGTGGGTGACCGGCCACAGCTACATTCTCTATGGGCCGCTGGCCAACGGCGCCACGACCCTGATGTTCGAGGGCGTGCCCAACTATCCCGACACCAGCCGCTTCTGGGAGGTGATCGACAAGCACCAGGTGAACATCTTCTACACCGCGCCCACCGCCATCCGCGCCCTGATGCGCGAGGGCGAGGCCCCGGTGAAGAAGACGAGCCGCAAGAGCCTGCGCCTGCTCGGCTCGGTCGGCGAACCGATCAACCCGGAGGCCTGGGAATGGTATTACGAGGTGGTCGGCGATAAACGCTGTCCGGTTATCGATACCTGGTGGCAGACCGAAACCGGCGGCATCCTGATCACACCGCTGCCCGGCGCGACGGCGCTCAAACCCGGTTCGGCGACCCGCCCCTTCTTTGGTGTGCGTCCCGTAATCGTCGACAATGACGGCAAAAAACTCGACGGGGCCTGCGAAGGCAATCTGTGTATGGCCGACGCCTGGCCGGGAATGATGCGCTCGCTCTATCAAAACCATGAACGTTTTATCCAGACCTATTTCTCGACCTATAAGGGGATGTATTTCACCGGTGACGGCTGTCGCCGCGACGAAGACGGCTATTACTGGATTACCGGTCGTGTTGACGACGTCATCAACGTCTCGGGCCACCGCATGGGAACGGCCGAGGTCGAAAGCGCCCTGGTCGCCCACCACAAGGTCGCCGAAGCCGCCGTGGTCGGTTTTCCCCACGACATCAAGGGCCAGGGCATTTACGCCTATGTCACCCTGATGGCCGGGGATGAGCCTTCGGAAGATCTGCGGGCCGAACTGGTTAAATGGGTGTGCAAGGAAATCGGCCCGATTGCCGCCCCAGACATCATCCAGTGGGCGCCGGGTCTGCCGAAGACCCGATCGGGCAAGATCATGCGCCGCATCCTGCGCAAAATCGCCGCCAATGAGATCGACAGCCTCGGCGATACATCGACCCTGGCCGATCCTTCCGTGGTCGATGATCTGGTGAAAAACAGCCCCCACGACACCTAATCGCTCGAACATGCGTTACGGCGGCTTTATGGTGTCTCCGCCTTGGGCGGCACGTCTGGGGCCGCCGCGCCAGGCCCGGCATTGGAAACCCAGATACTTTTGAGATAAGCAACGATCGCCCGGATATCACCGTCGGAAAGAACGACCCCGAAAGCCGGCATCTTGAATTCGGAAGACGGCAAGGGATGTTTGCTCTCGCCATGCTTGACGATATTTGTGACGGCGATTTCCATATCCAACCAGAACCAGCGGGCTTTCCGCAACGAGGGCACTTGAGCAATGCGCCTGCGGTCGCCTGATCCGATCTCGTAGCTCTTGCCCTCAAGATCGAGGCCATGGCAAATGACGCAACGG
>JABMNB010000084.1 GCA_013205335.1 Rhodospirillales bacterium | reverse complement strand
TCGTCGTAGCTGCGCTTGATGAGCGGATTCGTCCGTTCCATGTCCTGACGGACCACCCTTCTATCCTTCACGTTCACCGACCCGCCTTCGCCCGCTCCTGATTGAGGTCGAACAACCGCTTCAGGATTTCCTCTTCTGCCGCCTTGCGATCAGCGGCATCCGGGTTCTCCGGCTGCGCCCTGTCCGCCAAGACTTCCGGCCAGCCGTACGCCGCCGCCACGGCCCGGTCGAGATCGCGATGAGCATGCGCCAGCCATGTCGGCCGCTCATTGTAGAGATTGGTCAGCGTGCGCTTCTTGAGTTGTTCGGCAGACGCCAGGTCCTTCGGCAAGAGTCGGTCGGGATACCCCGGCACGACTTCCGGCACACGCTTCACGAGATCGGACGGGTTTAGCCAGTTTTCACGAAGTTCGTTCAGTTTGGCTGCCGCCTCGCCGATGCGACTAGCTCGAAGATCACTGTTGTGGTCGGAGGCCGGATCTCTGGGCGTTAGGCCGGCAGGAAAGGCGAAAGTCTCGAACGTCGTCGATGGTGTGTATCGCGGTCTGTCTTCCAAGGAAGTGCCAAGGCGCAATGCCCAGAGTTCATGGAACTTGCTTTGGAGAATTCCAAACGTCGCATCATCATCCCGCGCAACGACATCAAGCAAATTGGACGGGAATGCGGAGTGATGTAGCCAGCAAAAGACACGGTGCTTCGCGACAACCGGCGTCGCGATGTAACGTTTGAGGTTGAGTCTCTTTGCATCAAATGAGAGCCGCACCCAGCCATGCCGCCACCAGTATCGTCGATGAGTTTCCCGCTTCATCGCCGCTCGGCCCGGCTTCACGCGCTTCAAAACATGCGAGAACGGCTCCTCATAGAGCGCCGCCTCTTCCTCTGTCCCTGCACTGCCAAAATCAACAATCCACCGGTCGTTTGGCCGCCGAACAACGTCGATCGCATTGAAGTACGGCCGTAGCACGTCACGATTCGATCGGCCGTTTGGATTGATTGGGGCTGCCAGCCACCGCCGAGCCAAACTACCATCGATGTCGAAGTCGCCATATTTCTGACCACCTTCGTAGCAGGCATCTGAGTTCTCGCTTAGCGACGCTGCCTTTGTGAGGTCATAGTCCGACGCGGTCAGATCGGAATTGATTGAGTCGACAACCTCGCCGTTGAGTGTTGTCGCTTCTGAATTCTCGCCAAAGCAAACTATAGACACGCGGACAGCAGCCCCATCCAAGGCCCACGGCTCATCCGACCATGCGCTAAACATTCTGGTACTGCTGCGAACTTGGTCGAGAACAATGCGACTAGCACCACCTCGGACGGAGTTGGTGGCGACCAGTCCTGCGCGGTGGCTCGACCCAAGCTCTATATGATGCCTAGATTTTTCGATCCAATAGCAGACGAGATCTGCGAAGTTCGGGACCAGCCCTTCATACGTCGCGCGCAGGTTTCTTACGTACTCGTCGCCAAGCGCGCCGAGCAACTTCTTGCCGCCTAGAAATGGCGGATTGCCGATGATGACTGTTGCATTCGGCCAATGAGCCACGGTGCCATCCGCGTTCAACAAGGCATCGCGATTCTCGATGCCCTCTAACGCTCCGAGAATCGGCCGGCGCGTCACGCCGTAGCCGTTCGCCATCTGCCACTGCAATTCGCCGATCCACACCGTCACGCGGGCCAGTTCGGCGGCGTAGGGGTTGATCTCGATGCCCAGGACCGTCTGCGGCGTGATGCGCTGTCCCTTGGGATCGGCCGTGACGCCGAGCGCCTTGGCTTCCTCCTCCACCTTGCGGTCGAAATCCTTGAGGTGACGCAGCGCCATATAGAGAAACGCACCCGAGCCGCAGGCCGGGTCGAGCACCCGGAATGCCGCCAGCCGCTCGCGAAAGCCGAGATAGAGGTCGTCCTTCTTCCTGACTCCCTTCGCCTTGTCGATGGCGGCCTTGACCGTCTCCCATTCAGCCGCCAAGGGCCTCAACACTACAGGCTCGACGATCTTCATGATCGTCGCGGTATCGGTGTAGTGGATGCCGACACCCTTGCCGAGCGAGCGCTGGGCCGCGGTGGCGCCGCCGCGCAACGGT
>JABMNB010000083.1 GCA_013205335.1 Rhodospirillales bacterium | reverse complement strand
CGGTGGACTTTGCGTGCTCCGCGATACGCTTCGGGTGATTGGACGGGACCGGGACCTACAAAACCGCCTTGTTGCTTGTTGATAGCCGCCATAAAGGCCCGATTGCACGTCATCGGACGTTCGAGACCTCCTCCGCCTTGGTTGCGGAGCTGCTCCGGATGGGGGTGGGCTCGGCCGGCGGGGTGTGAGTGCTGGGCGGGAGAGCAGGGGGGCGAAGCAGGGCTCGATCCTCCTCTTCCCGTGCGGGAGCAAGGCGGGAGTAGTGCGTCGCACCATGGGGCTGGCCCGAATGCGGCGGGTTCGCCAAGCTGCCGGCCATGCTGGGCCGCAATCCGTTTCTCGATCCACGCAACGGCCCAGACGGCGACCTGCCGATGCCCGGTGATAGCCGCCATAAAGGCCCGATTGCGAGATCCGCGCCTTGATAGCGGACCTGCTGCAGGAGCCTTCGGAGGCCTTGGTAGGGCAAATACGAAGCCCGGTGCAAGGGGGTTTTCGGGACGACGCGCGCTGCGGCACGATCCCGATCCGGCTGGAGGTCGCCCTATCCGCCTCCTGCTCGTCGCTCCTGCGGCCGATTCCTGTTCGACAACCGGCGCCCGACTCAGGCACCCTGCCGGCCAGCGGCGCACCCGCCGCTCACCGAGACCGCGTCGGATTCGTGCGCGACATGGAAGGGAACCCGATGAGGATCGCAACGAGGACGTTCGTGCTGGCGCTGGCGGCGCTGGCGTTGGTGGCGGGAGAAGCGCAGGCGGCGCCGACGGCGGCGAACTGGCCGAAACTGGGCGTCCAGCCACTCCGCGACGGGCCGGCGGACACGGCGCCCTTGGCCCGAAGGCCCGGGGCTTGAGAACGGGGGTCCAGCGACTGCGCCGCGCGGCTCAGCGTGGGCAGGAAACCGGGAAGGGCTCAGTCGAGCAGCTTGCTGAGCGGGTCATTGCAAAGCGTCAAAACCTCGGACGGGAACGCCCGATCGGATGAGGATGGACGCTTAAATTTCTCTTGTGCCCGCGGCCCTGAGCGAGGATAGTCTCGCAGCGAAGTCATTTCTCTAGCTCCCCAAGCCAGAGGTTTACTCGATGACGAAGCGAATCCTTAGAAGGGCCTTTGGCTGTTCGTGGCCTGCGTCTCATCGTCCCGCACGAACACTCGAGATCCGCCATGAATCTGCATAGGCTGGCGGAGCTTTTGCGGCCCTCGGCTCACTTGACTGCCGTCCACTTCGATATCGTCAAGGGCTGCCAGCTCTTATGCGTTGGCTGCCCCAGCGCCTCGTTGAAACAGACCGTACGACCGCTCGAGCCGGCGCGTTTCGCGCGGATGCTCGCCAACATCGACGCCCGGGAGATCGACGTGTTCCGCCTCTTCAACTTTGGCGAGCCACTGCTCCACCCGGACCTTCCGGGCATCCTTGAAGCGCTCGCGCGCTTTCGCACTACGCACCCGATCGGGTGCGTAGAGTTATCGACGAATGCCCAGACTGTTCACTGGCAATCCTTCGAACGCGCTCTCGCCATGCGCGTCATCGATCGCCTGGTGGTCAGCTGTGACGGAGACGGTACTCCGGAGAGTTACGAAGCGCTCCGGCCCCCCGCGCGCTGGGGAAAGCTCATGCAGTTCCTGGAGCGAGTCTCCGCCTGGAAGACGAGGCACGGAGACCCCGCGCTGATGACGCGCACAGTGGTCGAGACCGCGGAGGATTGCCGCCGGTGGCGGTCCATTCTCGAGCCTCTCGGCTGGACGCCTGAGTTTCGCGCCTGGAAAGCCCTTTCTGGCGCGCCCGAGAACCGTACCGGCCGCCCCATGGTACCGGGCCGCGGCGTGTGCACCTTCCTCGGCAAGAGCCAGCTCTACGTCGATGGCAGTGGTGCAGTGGTGCCCTGCTGCGCCCACCCGGCCGCAGGCGATCTCGGCAACCTCGAGCGCGACCGCTGGTCCACCATCCGCGCGGGAGCCGCGCGGGCGGATTTCATCAGGACCCTGGCAACGGCGCGCCATGAGCTGCCGGTATGCAGCACCTGCGAGTATGGACCGGGGCACGATCCGGGACCCTCGGCCGGGAGCCGGTCACCAGAAGCGCGGCCCGGGCCAGCGCACCGGTCGTGACCTGGACCCGTTGCGGGTTGATGTGTTGCCGGTTGTCCGTGGGCTTCGCATGGACCGCATTCAGTGCAATCGGCGCGGGTGGCGTCGCTTTGCTCGCGGTCGACTCGAGAAAACCTCAGACAACCAGCAACAGATCCGCGAGCGGGGACTGACGGCGCGGATCGTATCGACTATCTTTTCGATCCGCGTCAGGTGATAGCCGCCATAAAGGCCCGATGGCGAGATCCGCGCCCGCGTGGGGGCGCCAGGCACCGCATCAGGGCCAGGCGGGTGGATGGCTGCCTTGCGG
>JABMNB010000769.1 GCA_013205335.1 Rhodospirillales bacterium | reverse complement strand
GCGCGGCTCCATGGGCGTCCCAGCAGTTCGACGAGAGGAAACACACTTTGTCGGGCGTCACGCCGCAGCGCGCCTCGACGAGACGATAGACGCGCGGATCGGGCTTGAAGACGCCCGCCTCGTCGACGCTCAGCACCGCCTCGAAATGGTTCGCGAGGCCCGATGCCGTCACCATCGGATCGAGCATGCCTGAATTCCCATTGGACAGGATCGCGGTCCGCATGCTGGCGCGCGTGAGGCAGGCCAGCATGCCCGGCGCCTCGGGAAATGGCTCGAGTGCCAGATAGGCGCCCATCAACCGCTCACGCGCGGCGGGATCGGCGATGCGATGGGCGGCCAGGCAGTGGTCGAGCGCTTCGCCGGTGACCTGCCAGAACGGGGCGTAGGTGCCCATGGCGTTGCGCAGCCATGTGTACTGGATCTGCTTGGTCCGCCACAGCTCCGACAGCGCATCGGCGGAAGGCCCGACCGCCCTGCGATGGCGCGCCACCGCCGAGTTGAAGTCGAACAGCGTACCGTAGGCGTCGAAGACGCACATCTCGATGCCTGGCAGGGGGACGGCCATTCAATTGCTCCGCAGGGGCGTAGACCGTAGGCTAACAAGCATGTTCATCGCCATCGTTCAAATCCCCATGCAGAAGCGTCCCCGGGCGCTGCGGTCGCGGCGGCAGCCAAGTCGGCACCGACCTACACCGCGCTGGGCGCCAAGGGCCTCCTGAAAAAGTACTATCTCAACGGCGAGGCGGGTGGCGGCGGAGTCTATCTCTGGGACTCAGAACAGGCGGCCCGCGCCTGGTACACGCCGGAGTGGGAAGCACGCATGGAAGCAGCCTTCGGCGCCAGGCCGCGTGTCACCTGCTACGACAACCACGTCGTCGTTGACAACGAAACAGGCGAGGTCCGCATCGAAAGCTCGTGACGGCGCAACTACAGTTGCGCGCTCCAGTGAAATGACGGGGAGAATTCAATGCAGAAGCGCAGGCTTGGCCGGACGGGCCTCGAAGTTTCGGTGCTGGGCTACGGCGCCGGCGCGGTGGGTGGGTTGTTCACCAAGGGTGCCGCGCAGGACCAGGAGCGCGCCGTCGCGCGTGCGATCGAGGCCGGTATCAACTATTTCGACACGGCCGCCCGTTACGGGGATGGCGAGTCTGAGCGAAATCTCGGCCGCGTCCTGAAGGCGCTGAGAGCCGACGTCGTGGTCGGCACCAAGTTCCGCCTGACCGCCGCGGATCGCGCCGACGTCGCGGGGCTCGTCATCCGGTCCACCGAGGAGAGCCTGAAGCGCATGGGCCGCGACCATGTCGACCTGCTTCAGCTCCACAATCCGCTGGCCGCCGTGGATGCGGGCGACAGTCTCGCCGTCGAAATCGCGTTGAACGAAGTTGTGCCCGCGCTGGAGAAGCTTCGCAGGCAGGGCAAGACCCGCTTCATCGGCTTCAGCGGCGTGGGCGAGCCCGCCGCGTTGCTGAAAGCCGTCGACTCGAAGCTCTTCGACACGGTGCAGGTCGTTTACAACGCGTTGAACCCCAGTGCAGGCGGCCCACTGCCCAAGGGCGCGCCCGGTCTCGACTATGGCCGCCTGCTCGACCGGGCGAAGGCTGCCGACATGGGCACCATCATCATCCGCGCGCTGGCGGGGGGTGCGCTCGCCGGCACCACCGATCGCCACCCCCTCGCGCAACAGCAGGTCCCGCCGATCGGCTCGGCTCCGGACTTCGCAGGCGACGTGGCTCGCGCCCGGCAGCTGGAACCGCTGGTGAAAGAAGGTGTGGCCGGCAGCCTGACCGAGCTCGGTGAGCGATTTGTCATATCTCACCCGAGCGTATCGACGATGCTGGTCGGCTACTCGACGCTGCAGCACCTCGAGGAAGCGATCGCCGCCGTGAACAAGGGGCCGTTGCCGGCGGCTGCCGTCCAGCGGATCGCGGGTTAGTACAGCACATGTAGGAAAGTCTGCCGATGGCAAAGCGCGTGACGACGCGTGTGTGGGTAAAGGTCCTAACGGCCGACGAGAAGGCCGCCATCGGCGCCCGCTGCGAGCGGCTAATCTCCGACAAGCTGAAGCCGCTTTACCTGCCCGAAGTTCGACCGACCGAATTCAACTATCCGATCGACATGTTCGGCCGGTGGCGGGGCAGCAAATACAGTTTCATCGTGCGATTCCGGTCGGGCTGGCCGGACAATCTCGGCGAGGAGTTCGATGCCGGTTATGCCCGACTCGACCACGTCGAAGAGTCCATCCAGGAATTGCGGTTCGACGTGATGTGGCACCGCCATACCGGGCAATGGTGGCGCCTCCATGCTGCCCTGATGCTCGACGAGGCCCTGCCGGAGGTCGAGCGGATGATCCCACCCGTATGAAAGCGCCCCTCAAACCCCGTTTCGACGTCGCAGCGTTACGCACACAGGCCGGCGCCAAGGTGTTCGCGCGGGGCGAGGAGTATCATCGCGACGGGCAGGTCGACCTCCTGTCGGTCGAACGGGACCGGGTGCTCGCCCGGGTCCTCGGCTCGGAGGACTACCGCACCGTGCTGAGGGGGCGGGGAAAGAAGATCCGTGGCGAATGCTCGTGCCCGGCCTTCCGCGATTGGGGTTTCTGCAAGCATCTGGTGGCGACCGCTCTCGCCACGAATGAGGTCGCCGACGAGGGCTGGGAGAAAAAACCATCGGTCCTCGACCGCATCCGCGCCCATCTGAAGCAGGAGGGCGTAGACGCCCTGATCGAGATGGTCGTCGAACTCGCCGAGCGCGACACGGCCCTGTTCCGCAAGCTTGAGATCGTCGCCACGGCCACGTCTCCCGGCGATGCGAAAAGCCTCGAGAAGCAGCTCCGCCGGGCGATCGACGGCGCCACTCGCACGGGCGGGTCCGTCGGCCCTGACGAAGTGGACGCCTGGGCCGACAATGTCGGCGCCGCTCTCGCAGCCATCGCTCAACTCGCTGAGGGGGGGCACGCCGCTCTGGCCGTGGAGCTCGCCCTCCACACCATCGACCGCATCGAAGACGCGATCGAGGCGATCGACGAGTCCGGCGGCCATGGACATGCCCTGCTGGAGTACGCTGGAGACATCCATCTCGTCGCGTGTCTGGCGGCGAAGCCCGACCCGGTCGTCCTCGCGCGCGAGCTCTTCCCGCGCCAACTCCATGGCCAATACGATACTTTCTATCGGGCCGTGGTGCGGTACGACGAGGCGTTGGGCGAAGTGGGGCTTGCCGAATATCGACGCCTTGCCGTCGAAGCCTGGGAAAAACTGTCGCCGCCCGCGCGAAAGCCCGAGAAGAACGAAAAGGACCCTTCCGTCCTCGTCGACATCCTCGACTTCTTCGCCGAGTGCGATGGCGACGTCGAGGCGCGCATCGCGCTGCGGTCCCGGAGCCTGTCGACGTCATCCGACTATCTGACATTGGCCAAGTTCTGCCTTGCCGAGGGCCGCAAGGAGGAGGCGTTGCGGCACGCGGAGGAGGGGCTGTGGATGTTCGAGGACGGGCGACCGGATGAAAGGCTGGTGCTCTTCGTCGCCGACCTCCTCGCAAAGGCCGGCGGGAAGGAAGATGCCGCCCCGGCTTTGTGGAAGGCTTTCGAAAAGGCTCCAAGCCTGGATCTCTATCGGCACATCCGGAAGCTGGGCGGGAAGGATGCCCGCGATCGCGCCTTGACATACCTGGAGGCGAAGGCAGCGGCCAGCCAGCCCATGACCGGGGATATGGCGCCCGCCGCTTTCATTCAAGTTCTCACCGAAGAGAAGATGTACGATGCCGGGTGGGCGGCCGTGCGCAATCACCCTGGGATGGGGCCATCCCTCACGGGACCGCTGGCCGAGGCGACGGAGAAGACCCACCCGCAGGAGGCGCTTGCGACCCATGCCCGGAATGTCGAATTCCACATCGTCAGGGGCGGCAGCACGGGCAATAGAGAGGCTTGCCGGCTGATCG
>JABMNB010000082.1 GCA_013205335.1 Rhodospirillales bacterium | reverse complement strand
GGTCGCCGGCGGCCAGCGCCACCAAGCCCGACAGGTAGGAGATCGTCTCGGGCACGCTCCAGATCAGCGCGTTGAGATCCGATTTCTGGCGGGTCTTGCCGTTGACGTCGAGCTGGATGGTGCCCTTGGCGGGATGGCCGATCGTGGCGGCCGGATAGATCTCGCCGATCGGTGCGGACTGATCGAAACCCTTGCCCATGTCCCACGGGCGGCCCATGTCCTTGGCTTGGTTCTGCAGATCGCGACGCGTCATGTCGAGGCCGACGCCGTAGCCGTACACATGGTCCAGCGCCTTCTCGACCGGAATGTCGCTGCCGCCGGATTTCAGGGCGACGACCAGCTCCATCTCGTGGTGCAGGTTCCTGGTGGCCGGCGGATAGGAGACTTTGGTCGGGTTCTTCGGGTCGGCGCAGATCACGATCGCATCGGCCGGCTTGGTGAAGAAGAAGGGCGGCTCGCGGTCGGGATCGTGTCCCATCTCGCGGGCATGGGCGGCATAGTTGCGGCCGACGCAGAAGATGCGGCGCACCGGAAACAGATCGCCGGTCCCGTGGACCGGCACGCCGACCGTGGCCGGCGGCGTTACGACATAAGCCATCGCTTTCTCCCTCAAGAGCGTGCCTTTATGAAGGGCACCGGAGTACTGAGCAATGACCGACGAGAATGTCCTGATCGTGCAGGCCGATACGGCCGAGGGGTCGCTGGGGTGGGCCACCCTGGGCGAACGACGCTGGCGTTGCGCTGTGGGCGCGGGCGGCATCCGCGAGGACAAGGTCGAGGGCGACGCCGCCACGCCGGTCGGCGAATTCCCCCTGCGCCGGATCTACTACCGCAACGACCTGCTGGTCCTGCCCAAGCCCAACTCTCCCAAGAGCGCCCTGCCGGCGCGACCGATCGGCGAGCATGACGGCTGGTGCGACGACCCGCGCTCGCCCAGCTACAACCGGCTGGTCCATATCCCCAACGAGTGGAGCGCCGAGAAGATGTGGCGCGAGGACGGCCTCTACGATCTCGTCGTCGTGGTCGGCTACAACGACGATCCGCCGGAAGGCGAATGGGGCAGCGCCATCTTCCTCCACATCGCGCGCGACGATTACGCCGCGACACAGGGCTGCGTGGCCTTTGCCCGCGACGATCTCATGGAACTGCTGCCGCTGCTTAGCCGCGAGACGCGCCTGCGCGTGCTGTCCCATTCCGCCGCCGAAGAGGCCCCGCCGCCGTCTGACGACGACGCTCGGGCGAAGCAATTCGAGGATTTCGACGAAAAGGACTGGTGAGTTTCATCCGTCGTCCTGAGCGGAGCACAGCGCAGTCGAAGGACCTCTTTTCGCTTCGACGGATCTTGCTCCGGAAAAGAGGTCCTTCGACTACGCCGCCCTTTGGGCGGCTCCGCTCAGGACGACGGATAAACTTGAGTCAGCCCACCATCCGGCCGATGGCGCGGGCGGTGTAGTCCACCAATGGAATGATGCGGGCGTAGTTGAGGCGGGTCGGGCCGATCACGCCGATGGCGCCGAGAATTCGTTCCTGCGAATCGCGGAACGGCGCCACCACCATCGAGCAGCCGGTGTTGGCGAACAGCGGATTGTCGGCGCCGATGAAGATCTGCACGCCCGACGCGGTGTTGGCGAGTTCGAGCAGGCGGACGAAACTCTCGCCGCGCTCCAGCGCATCGAACAGGATGCGCACGCGCTCGAGATCCTCGATCGCCGTGATGTCCTCGAGCAGGCGCGCCTGGCCGCGCACGATCAGCGAACCGCCACCGTTCGGTTCGCCGGACCAGGTCGCGAGGCCCGATTCGATCACGCGTGCCGTGAGGTCGTTCAGCTCCGCGCGCTTCAGCTTGATGTCTTCGAGGATCAGCCGGCGCGCCTCGTCGAAGGTGCGGCCGCTCAGCCGCGCATTGAGATAGTTGCTGGCCTCGGTCAGCGCCGACGGCGGCATGCCGAGCGGCGTGTCGATCACACGGTTCTCGACATGGCCCGAGTGCGTGACCGTGACGACCAGCGCCCGACCGGGGCCGAGATTGACGAATTCGATGTGCTTCAGCGGCTGTTCCGTCTTGGGCGCCATCACGAGGCCGGCGCAGCGCGACAGGCCCGACAGCATCGTGGTTGCCTGCTCCAGGGCCTCGGTGACGGTGCGACCTGTCGTGGCGCAGCGCGCCTCGATCGATTCGCGCTCCTCCTCCGAAACGTTGCCGACCTCGAGCAGGCCGTTCACGAACAGTTTTAGCCCGGCGTCGGTCGGCAGGCGGCCGGCCGAGGTGTGCGGCGCGTAGAGAAGGCCGGCGTCTTGAAGATCGGCCATGATGTTGCGGATGGTGGCCGGCGACAGCGTCTCGGTGAGTTTGCGGGTGAGCGCGCGCGAGCCCACCGGCTCGCCGGTCTCGACATAGCTTTCCACGACATGGCGCAGCACCTCGCGTGCGCGCTCATTGAGTTCCGCCACGGAGGCGGCTTGGCGTTGTCCGTTCGGGGAATCGGCAAGGGCGCCCCCGGGAATGCCGATACGGTGGATCGCCATGGAAAAAATGTAGGTAGTGTGAGGGAGCCGGTCAATGAACGGCCGGCAATCATTACGCGGCGAACAGGCATTACGCGGCGAACAGGGGGCGGAACGGCGGATCGCGGCTGGATTCGCCTCCCCTCGGGCGGTACACCCGGCCGCCCGCCCCTCCAGGAGAAATAAATGCGCCCATCAGGCCGCGCCCCCGACCAGCTTCGCCCGGTTTCCCTGGAACCCGGCTTTTCCCGTCACGCCGAGGGATCGTGTCTGGTCAAGTTCGGCGACACCCATGTGCTCTGCACAGCCTCGGTCGACGAACGGGTGCCACCGTGGATGCGAAACAGTGGCAAGGGCTGGGTAACGGCCGAATACGGCATGCTGCCACGCTCGACCCATACCCGCACGGACCGTGAGGCCGCGCGCGGGAAGCAGTCGGGCCGCACGCAGGAGATCCAGCGCCTGATCGGCCGCTCGTTGCGCGCCGTCGTGAACCTGCAGGCCATGGGCGAGCGCCAGATCAACATCGACTGCGACGTGCTGCAGGCCGATGGCGGTACGCGCACGGCCGCCATCACCGGCTCATGGGTGGCGCTGCACTACGCCTTCAAGCGCCTGATCAAGGACGGCAAGCTCGCGGTCAACCCGCTCAGCGGCACGGTGGCGGCGGTCTCGTGCGGCCTGTGGGAAGGCGCCGCCGTGCTCGACCTCGACTACCCTGAGGATTCCAAGGCCGAGGCCGATGCCAACTTCGTGCTGACCGGCACCGGCGGCATCGTCGAGGTGCAGGGCACAGCCGAGAAGGATCCGTTCAGCGAGGCGCAGTTCCTCGAACTGCTGGCGCTCGCCAAAAAGGGGATCGGCGAGCTCGTGGGCCTGCAGAAGCTGGCCATCGGAAAGAGCTGATGGCGCGGCGCTTCGTCCTGCCAAAGCTCGTTGTGGCGACCCACAATCGCGGCAAGGCGGGCGAGATCCGCGCCATGCTGGCGCCGTTTCGCGTCGAGATCGCCTCGGCGGCCGATCTCGGCCTGCCGGCGCCCGACGAGACCGGCACGACCTTCGAGGAGAACGCGACCCTGAAGGCGCTGGCGGCGGTGCGCGCCAGCGGCCTGCCGTCACTGGCCGACGATTCCGGCCTCGGCGTGCACGCGCTCGACCACCAGCCCGGCGTCTACACCGCCGACTGGGAAGGCCCGACGCGCGACGCCATGGTCGGCATGCGCCGCATCCAGGACGAGCTGGCGGCGCGCCACGTGCCGCAGACGGACGCGGCACGCATCGCGACCTTTCATTGCGTGCTGGCGCTGGCCTGGCCCGACGAGCATGTCGAGCTTTTCCACGGCAGGCTCGACGGCGCGATCGTCTGGCCGTCGCGGGGCGCTGGCGGTCATGGCTACGATCCCTGCTTCCAACCCGTTGGACAGGCAGGCGGCGACATGCGCACGACGGCCGAGATGTCGGACGCCGAGAAGAACGCCATCAGCCATCGCGGCCGTGCTTTCCGGATGATGGTCGAGGCCTGCTTCGGATGAGCGCGGCGCCGCTGGGCGTTTATGTCCATTGGCCCTTCTGCAAATCGAAGTGCCCCTACTGCGATTTCAACAGCCACGTGCGCGACGGCGTCGAGCAGGCCCGCTGGCGCGCGGCGCTTCTCAGGGAACTGGAGCACGGCGCGCGCGAAGCGCCGGGCCGGCGGGTCGAGACCATGTTCTTCGGCGGCGGCACGCCCTCGCTGATGGAGCCCGAAACCGTCGCCGCGCTGATCGTGCGCACGAAGCAACTGTGGGATAGCGCACCCGAAATCGAGATCACGCTGGAGGCCAATCCGACCTCAGTCGAAGCCGGCCGCTTCGCCGCGCTGGCCGAGGCCGGCGTCAATCGCGTGTCGCTGGGCGTCCAGGCGCTCGACGCGCCGTCGCTGAAGTTCCTCGGCCGCGAGCATTCCACCGACGAGGCGCTCGCGGCGCTGGCCACGGCGCGGCGCCATTTTGCCCGTCATTCCTTCGACCTGATCTATGCGCGGCCGGGCCAGACGCCGGAGGCCTGGGCCGAGGAGCTGGAACGCGCCCTGGCCCTGGCCGGCGAGCATCTGTCGCTCTACCAGCTCACCATCGAACGCGGGACGCGCTTCTTCACCGATCATGCGCGCGGCAATTTCGTACTCCCGGACGAGGAAGCGTCTGCCGCCATGTTCGAGCGGACCCAGGCGCGGCTGGCCGACGCGGGGATGCCGGCCTACGAGATTTCCAATCACGCCCGGCCGGGGGCTGCCTGCCGCCATAATTTGATCTATTGGCGGTATCAGGATTACGTCGGGATCGGACCGGGCGCACACGGCCGCTTTGCCGAGGGGAGCGCCAAGAGGGCGACCCGGCGGTCGAGCGGTCCGGAAGCCTGGCTGGAAGCCGTCGAGCGGACGGGCCACGGCACGGCGGAGACCTCGACGGTCGAGGGGCAGGATCTGGTGGAGGAAGCATTGATGATGGGACTGAGGCTGGCCGACGGCATAGACCGCGCCACCTTTGCGTCCGTCACCGGTGTCGACCCCGTCGAAGCCCTCGACGCGGGAAGGCTCGAACCGCTGGTGCGGGCGGGCTTCCTCGAAATCGACGCCACGCATCTGCGCGCCACATCGTCGGGCCGTCAGCGTCTGAACGCGCTGCTGGAGCGGCTGATCGCATGAGGCTCCTGTCGGCTCTCCTCGCGCTGCTGGTCCTGACGGGCGTCGCGTCGGCGCAGCAGCCGCCGCCACAGCCACAGCCTCAGAAGCCGCCGGCCAAGCCCCCTGCCCAGGCCGCGAAGCCCGGCGCGGCGCCCGCGCCGAAGCCCGGACCGAAGTCGCCGTTCACGCCGGCCGCCTTCAAGATCACCATCGCCACCGAGGCGGCCTTCCCGCCGTTCAACTATCTCGACCGCAAGGGCATGCCCGCCGGTTTCGAGATGGAGCTGGCGCAGGAGGCCTGCCAGCGCATCAAGGCGGAATGCGAATTCGTCGCGCTGAAGTGGGACGCGCTGATCCCCGGTCTGATCGACAAGAAGTTCGACATCATCATGTCGTCGATGGAAGTGACCAGCGAACGGCGCAAGCGGATGGGCCTGTCGCGCCGCTACTATCTCTCACCCGGCGCCTTCATCGCCGCCAAGGGCGCGCCGTTCGACGGGCCGCCATCGCTGCTGCGCAACAAGCGCATCGGCATCCAGCGCGATTCGATGCACGCCGACTGGGCCGACAAGAGCTTTCGCCGCTCCGCCCAGCTCAAGCGCTACGACTCGATCGCGGAGGCGTTGAACGCCCTGGCCAACGACGAGGTCGACGCGGTGTTCGGCGACAAGGCGCGGCTCTGGCTGTGGAGCCAGAAGCCGGAGGGCAAGTGCTGCGAACTGGTCGGCCAGGACATCAAGGACACGCAGACACTGGGCGTCGGCGTCGCCGCCGGCCTGCGCAAGGAAGACGTCAAGTTGCGCGAAGCGCTGAACAAGGCGTTCGGCGAGATGATGACCGACGGCACCTACAAGAAGATCAGCGAGAAGTATTTCCCGTTCGCGCTGAATTGAGGCGAGATCGATTCAGGTTAACTCGTTCCAAAAATCCGAACTGAACAAGATCCCGTCGTCTCGACCGAAGCGCCCCTCGGAAGCCCTCGGGGCAGGCTCCGCCGCGTAGCGGAGCATCGCCAGACACAAGAGACCTTGCCGAACCGAAAAGCCTTTGCAGAATAGACCCGTATGGCGCCCGACCTGTCGGATTGCCCGCCGGCCAAGCGGCTGCGGGGCAAGCCGTCGATGCGCATCGGCGACATCCTGGCCGAGCGCAGGATCACGCACCTGGTATTCGCCGGTGTCACGACCGAAGTATGCGTGCAGACGACCATGCGCGAGGCCAACGACCGCGGCTTCGAGTGCCTGCTGCTCGAGGACTGCTGCGGCGCGACCGACGCGGGCAACCACGCGGCGGCGATCAAGATGGTGACCATGCAGGGCGGCGTCTTCGGCGCCGTCGCGTCTTCCGACGCCCTTCTGGAG
>JABMNB010000768.1 GCA_013205335.1 Rhodospirillales bacterium | reverse complement strand
CATCATGCTGGCGCTCGACCCGGCCTCGACCGAGTTCTTCAAGAAGGGCAAGTACGAGATGGAGGGCGAGGGCAAGTCGTTCGATGCCGCCGCCATGGTCGACTACTACGCCGATCTCGTGAAGCGCTACCCGATCGTCTCGATCGAGGACGGCATGGCCGAGGACGACATGAAGGGCTGGAAGGCCATCACCGACAAGCTCGGCAAGAAGATCCAGCTGGTCGGCGACGACCTGTTCGTCACCAATCCCCAGCGACTGGCGCAGGGCATCAAGGACGGCCTGGCCAACGCCATCCTGGTCAAGGTCAACCAGATCGGCACGCTGACCGAGACGATGGACGCGGTATCCATGGCGCGCAATGCGAGCTACGGCGCCGTCATGTCCCATCGCTCGGGCGAGACCGAGGATGCGACCATCGCCGACCTCGCCGTCGCCACCAACTGCGGCCAGATCAAGACCGGCTCGCTGTCGCGCTCGGATCGCCTCGCCAAGTACAACCAGCTCCTGCGCATCGAGGAGCAGCTCGGCACCCAGGCACGCTACGCCGGGATGTCGATCCTGCGCCGATAGACGGGGTGGTCCGGGTCGGTGCCAGTCCGCCCGAGGGATAGTTGACGAAGTCAAATAACTGATTGACCATGGCAACCTTTCTGGGAGGTTGCCATGGCAGCGACGTCGCTCGCGTCCCGCATCGAGGCGGTCCGCCGTTTCTCGCGCTTCTACACGCGCCGCATCGGCGTGCTGGAGGAAACCCTCCTGCACAGCCCGTTCACCCTGCCCGAGGGGCGGCTCGTCTACGAGATCGCCAACCGCGACCGGTCGACCGCGCAGGAGTTGTGCCACGACCTCGGCCTCGACCCCGGCTATGTCAGCCGCCTTCTTCAGGGCCTCGAGAAGCGGGGCTGCATCGGGCGCAAGCGCTCCACCGCGGACAAGCGGCAGACCGAACTGACGCTGACGGCCAAGGGGCAGCGCCTGTGGGGGGCGATGAACGAGCAGTCGCGCCAGGACATCGCGAACCTGCTGGCCGGGCTCCCGGTCGAGCGGCAGGACAGGCTCGTGAAGGCGCTCGAGACCGTGCAGAGGCTGCTCGACGAGCCGCCCGAGAAGCGGACGCCCTTCACCCTGCGGCCACACCAGCCGGGCGACATGGGCTGGATCATCCGCCGGCAGACCCAGCTCTATACCAACGAGTATGGCTGGGACGGCACGTTCGAGGCGATGCTGGCCGAGATTGCGGGCAAGTTCATCGCGAAGTTCGACCCCAAGTCCGACAATTGCTGGATCGCCGAGCGCAACGGCGAGATGGTCGGCGCGGTGTTCCTCGTCCGCGCCACCAGGACGACCGGGCAGTTGCGCATGCTCTACGTCGAGGCGTCGGCGCGCGGCCTCGGCATCGGCCAGAGGCTGGTCGAGACCTGCATCCAGGATGCCCGGGCCAAGGGCTACAGGAAGCTGATGCTGTGGACCAACGACATCCTGGTCTCGGCCCGCAAGATCTACATTGCCGCCGGTTTCCGGCTCATCAAGGAGGAGAAGCACGACAGCTTCGGCAAGAAGCTGGTCGGCCAGTTCTGGTCCCTCGATCTGTGAAGCGGCCGGGCCCGCTGTGGGCCGCAGCCGGCACCGGCATCCAGGTCGGCGCGGCGATGGTGGCGACGCGCTATGTCGTCGACGCCGCCGGGCCGGGCTCGCTCGGCTTCCTGCGCTACCTCATCGGGCTGATCTGCCTCATGCCGGCGCTGTGGCTGCGGCCGTGGCGCCGCATCGCCACCCGCGATCTCGTGCCGATCGGGCTCTTGGGCATTGGCCAGTTCGCGGTGCTGATCGTGCTGCTGAATTATTCGCTGCTGCACATTCCGGCCGCGCGCGCTTCGCTGCTGTTCGCGACCTTTCCGCTGATGACGATGATTCTCTCGGCGCTGCTGGGCCGGGAGCGATTCACCTCGGCGAAGATCGTCGGCGTGCTGCTCACCTTCGCCGGCGTCGGCATCGCGCTGGGAGGCGCGGCGATCGCGGCGCAACCACAACACGGATCGGTCTGGGTGGGCACGGCGGCGGCCTTGGGCGCGGCCCTCTGCGGTGCCGTCTGCTCGGTTTGCTTGGGGCCCTACGTCGCTCGCTCCTCGGCGCTCCATGTGACGGCCTTCGCCATGTTGGTGGCGGTGCTCGCGCTGGCGGCGCTCGCCGGTGCAGAAGGATTGTTCGCGACCTCGCCTTCCTTCACGGGCGGGGAGGTCGCGGCCATCGTCTTCATCGGCGTATCGAGCGGTATCGGCTTCTTCCTCTGGGTCTATGCGCTGGGCAATGCGCCACCGACCCTGGTTACGATCTTCCTCGGCCTCGGTCCGGTGACGGCGGCACTGGGCGGCACGGCGCTGCTGGGCGAGCCCTTGCCGCTGGCCGCGCTGCTGGGCCTCGCCTGCGTCCTCGCCGGCCTGTGGTGGGCGCTGAAGCCCGGACAGCGCGTCGGTTGAGAGCCGGCGGCCGATCTCTTTCGTCGGCTACGGCGAAGTGCGCCAACTGGTCGGCGCGCGCTTTCTCGAAGGCGGGCCGGTCCTTGACGCGGTTCACATGGGCTTGGGTCGCGAGGGCCGGCACAACAAGCTGATTCCGACCGCACTGACGAAGAACTAGCTCGGCTTCGCCGCCCGCGCTTTGCGCTTCTCGTCGAGCATCGCCCTGCGCGCGCGATTGAATTCTATCTTTTCGGCGTAGCACCAGTCCGACCAGGCCATCCAGGCGGCGCTGAAGCGCTGACGAAGCGTCGGCCTGGATGGTGGACGGTTCGGCGGCGGATAGAACTCAGGCGGGTCGGTCGCGAACAGCGCCATGTAATCGCGATAGGAGAGAATCTCGATCTCGTCCTTTTCGCCGCCGGCGTATTGGGTCTGCGCCGCCAGCATGTCGAGCGCGGCATCGACGTCGAACAAGGTCGACAGCCGGTCGCGGAACTTGAGCAGAAGCTCGGCGGCGCCGTCCGGTTGCTCCCAGGCGGCGAGGATCGCGGCGAGCTTGGCGATCTTCTCCGTGCTGGTGCGCGCCGCCAGGTCCTTCCATTTCTCGGCGCCGAGATCGCGGGCATAGAAGGCCTCGGACTGGAATATCCGTCCGCTGACGGACTGCGCGGGTAGGGTGCTCGCAGAACGCGACGGCAGGGAGCGCATCGCATAGGAGCGATTGTCGAGACGCATCAGCGCGTAGCCCTGCCGACGCAGGAAGCGGTCCGTATTGTGAAAGCTATGGACGTTGTCCTCGGCGCCGCCGAACAGGCAAACCTCCGCGCGTACGCCGAGGATCTCCATTCCCTCGAACAGGCCGTCGAAGGAGTTGAGGACGTGGAAGTCCGGCCCGTCGATGTCGATCTTGAGGAAATCAGGCGAGGTGAAGCCCTT
>JABMNB010000767.1 GCA_013205335.1 Rhodospirillales bacterium | reverse complement strand
TCGCGTCGCCTATCGAGACTTTCACGGTCGCGTCGGACACCACCTTCTCGCCGTAGCGCCTCGGCGCGATCTTCGCGATGAGCCATTTGATCGTGTCGATCTGGAGCCGGCAGACGACCACGCTGTCGGCATCGGCGTTGCGGGCGATGTGGATCGCTTCGTCGGCGAGCGCGTCGCCCTGCTGGTCGCGGGCGACGGCGTAGCGGTCGCGGAACGGGCCGTTCTCGCCCTGCCAGCGGCGCACCGTGTCGCGGCTGGGCATGCGGGTCGGGCGGCAGATGTCGCACAGCAGCTCGCCGTCGGCCAGGCGGCGGCAGATCTCGGCGGCCAGCGCCTCGCTGAAACCCGTGGGTCGCTCGGCCATCACGGGCGCTCCGTCTCGTACTTGCCGGCGACCTTCTTGCCGAGCCGCCGCCGGTTCACGCGCATCATCATGATCGTGGCGGCGCGCGACTGGCCGGGCGCGAGGCCGGCGGCGCGGCGCTGACGGCGGATCATGTCGGGATGGCGGTCCATCGCCTCGGCGATCCGCGCATCGGTCTCGCCGGCGGCGACCAGCCGGCGGAGCCGCGCCGCATCGTCGGCGCTCCAGGGACGGCCGCGGCTCATGGCGTCGCTCCTTCGCGGCTGGACGGTGGAAGCGCGAGCTTGATCGTTCTGTTGCGTGCCATCAGCCTTCACCTCGCCTCAAACGGAAGTCACCGTCGCCGCATGAAAAGAATCGCTCTCGTCGTCGCCTCGCTGGGTCTGTTCGCGTCCGCCGCCCAGGCGCAGACCGCGCCGGCCAAGCCTCCCGTCGCTCCCGCCGTTCCCGCCGCCGCGCCCGCTGCAGCGGCGGCCGCCTCGTCGGTCAAGCCGCAGGGCTGCGTCGCCAGCCACGGCGCGCTGCCGCAGAACTGGGCCGGCCAGGTCTTCGCCCTCGACGGCGAGACGCTGGGCGGCAGCGGGCTCAAGGCGCCGCTGCGGATCTGGGGCGTGCAGGCGCCGGCGCTGCGCGACGCCCAGCGCATCGAGACGGTGCCCGGCATGCGCGCGCGGGCCGCGCTCGAGGATCTGCTGGGCCGCGCCGACCACAAGGTGAAGTGCCGGATCGCGCGTTACGATTCGGGGTGCCGCCTGGTCGCGCAATGCGCGCTCGACGAGGCCCAGCCGATCGATCTCGGCGGCGCGATGCTGGCCTCCGGCGTCGTCTACGGCCACGAACTCGACGAGCCGCTGTCGTGGGAGCCGCGCGCCGCCCAGCGCTACGCCGATGCCGAGTACGAAGCCCGCAAGGCGCGCAAGGGCAGCTGGCCGCACTGGCTGGGCGAGAAGTAACGCCCGTCCACTCCCCTCGTCGTCTCGACGACGGGCGCTCACGCCGACACGGCCGCCAGCGCCGCATCGACTGCCCGCTCGATCTCGCGTTCGGGATAGCCCAGCGCGCGGGCGCGGTCGGCCAGCATGTCGCGGGTCGCCAGGCGGGCGGCGCGGGCCGAGTAGCCGCCGGCCCGTTCGAAGCCCAGGCAGTCGGCGGCGTCCTCGACCAGGAACGGGTGGAGGACGGGAGGGGCAAGTCGGGGAGAGGCCATGGCCGGAAGAGTATCCGGATTATTATCCGTTTTCAAGACGGATTCCGGAAAATACTCCACTCGGAATCATTTCCGGAAAATGTCAGACTGAGGCCATGGCCTTCGATGCCAACCAGCGCCGCCAGGCCCTGCGCGCCTTCATGGCCGGGGCCGGCCTCAACGTCGCCCAGTGGGAAACCCTCGCCGGCCTGGGCGATGGCACGCTGCGCAAATTCCTCGACGACCCGACCGGCGCCAAGACGCTGACCGACAAGACCTACTCGAAGCTCGCAGCGGGCGCGGCCCGGAAGACCGGCCGTCCGGTCGGCGTCGCCGAGCTGCAGGGCGAGTTCCCCGCGGCGACGGCCGACGGCACGGCCTCCGCCTTCGCGACCGATCTCGCCGGCAACGTCGTGCCCGCCTTCGACGCGCCCGCCCGGCCGATGCTCGGCCACATGGCCAGCGACGTGCCGCTCTATGGCACGGCGATGGGCGGCGACGGCAACGGCGAGTTCGAGATGAACGGCACGGTGATCGACCATGTCGCCCGCCCGCCGGGCATCCACGGCCGCGGCGACGTGTTCGCGCTGAACGTGGTGGGCGATTCGATGTGGCCGTGGCGCAAGCCCAACAGCCTGATCTACGTCGAGCGCGACCGCGCCCCCAGCGTCAACGACCATGTCGTCGTCGAGTTCAGGCCGATCGCCGGCTCGAACGTGCGCCAGACCGTGGTCAAGCTTCTGGTCGGCATCTCCGGCAACCGCCTCAAGCTGGCGCAGTACCGGCCGGCCAAGGAATTCGACGTCGACCGCAAGACCGTCTTCCGCGTCTACCGCGTCCTCGAATGGGACGAGTTGATGAAAGGTGGCCGTTAACCGAGCGAAGCTCGGCTAACGGGGGAGCGTCAGGACATTGCATGGCAATGTCCGGGAGCGTCGAAGGCAGAACGAGCGGTTCGCGGCGCTCCTGTCAGCCGGGAAAGAGCGCAGCGAAGGATCCCGCGCCCGCCAGGGAGTCCTCTGACCGCCCCGTTAGGTCCTTCGCCGTGCTCAGGACGACAGGTAGTAGTCCGGACTTTTTTCCGGATTTCGCCTTGAAAAATCCGGGCCACGATCCGATACTTGTATCATGCCCGACAGTCTCTCCGTCCGCCCGAAAGAGACCGTCGCCGACCTGATCCGCCGCCACCGCCGCCCCTCCCCCACGCCCGAAATCGACATCGAAAACTTCCGCGCCCGCGCCGTCGCGATCTGCAGCGCCGAAGTCGCCCACCGCAGCCGCGACTTCCACCGAGTCGAACGCGCCCTCGGCCTCGGCATCGACCGCTGGCTCGAACCCGACTGCGAACAGCTCGGCCAGTTCCCCCACGAAGCCCACGCCGCCGCTGCCCTCGTCTGGCTCTCCCACCTGCAGACCCACGAAAGCGAGAAGCGCACGCCGTGGAGCGGCGTGCCCTTCCGATCCTGGCGCAAGGACGAGGGCATGGCCTGGCTCACGAAGCGTCGTACCCTATGGTCGGGCTTCCTCAGGCAGGTCGAGCGCTATCAAGCAGCTCGGAACGCACCCAACGAATCGACTTCTTTGCAGAAAATGCAAACAACCCTGAGCCGCGTATTGGGCAATCGCATGTAACCTGATAGCCGACCGCCGGGTTACACGAGGTCGTCGAGATCGACCTTCAGCACGTCGGCGATCTTCTTCATCACCGACACGCTTCCGTCCTTCTTGCCGCTTTCGATCTCGGTGATGAACGGGGCGCTGACGCCGGCGGCGGCTGCGAGATCACGCCCCGACAGTCCGCGATGGCTGCGCCAGACCTTGACCTTGTTCTCGCCGGCGACGAGACGGCGCACGATGTCGGCCGGCACAACCTCGTCGTCACCCGCCGCGATATCGCGCTTGATCTTGTTCGCCCTGGCGATGTCGGCTTCGTCAACGAAGCGTTCTCCGCTTGGGGTGGTGATGATCTGCACGCTCGTCTCCTACCTGATGATGTCGCCGAGGGGATGGGCGGCGAAACTCGCAAGCCGAATTCCCGCCTAGCGAGTTCTTTCCGCTCCCGCAACCCTGAGTGCCTGATTGATGTGGCAACGAGGCCGTACGGCAGCTAACAATGCTGCCCGGGGGCTGTTTTCGCGGCATGGACAAGAAAGCTCTGAGCGAGCGCGACATCTGCACGAAATTCATCACGCCGGCCGTGACGAAGGCGGGCTGGGATGTCGACACCCAGGTTCGCGAGGAAGTGTCCTTCACCAAGGGCCGCATCATCGTGCGCGGCAAGCTGGTCAGCCGCGGCGCGCTCAAGCGGTCGGACTACATCCTCTCCTACAAGCCGAACATCCCGCTCGCCGTCATCGAGGCCAAGGACAACTCCCGCAGCGTCGGCGACGGCATGCAGCAGGCGCTGGACTATGCCGAGACGCTGGGCATCCCTTTCGTCTTCTCGTCGAACGGCGACGGCTTCGTCTTTCACGACCGGACCGGCAACGCCACGCCGGTCGAGGTCGACCTGTCCCTCGACGCCTTCCCGTCGCCCACCGACCTGTGGGAGCGCTATCGCACGTGGAAGGGGCTGACGGCGGAGGCGGAAGAGATCGTCCTTCAGCCCTATTATGGCGGCAAGGACCCGCGCTACTACCAGGTCAACGCCATCAACGCCGCCGTCGAAGCCATCGCCAAGGGCCAGCAGCGCGTCCTGCTCGTGATGGCGACTGGAACCGGCAAGACCTACCCCGCCGTCCAGATCATCTGGCGGCTCTGGAAGGCCGGCCGC
>JABMNB010000766.1 GCA_013205335.1 Rhodospirillales bacterium | reverse complement strand
GCATGCTCACGCTTCTGTCCGCCCTCGGTTCTCTGCTCTCGTTCCGGGTTCGTAGTCGCCTCACGCTGGAGCTCGAGCTCGTCGACTTGCAGCATCAGTTGACCGTCCTGCGCCGGCAACGCCCCGGCCTGCGCCATCGCTACGAGCGCCGCGCAGCCTGAATCGTTTGCGGTGACCGAACCTGCACCGCCGTTGCGTCGCCGGGCGTCGTCGCGGTCCGCTATTGCATGGCTCGGATGCCGGCGTGTTAAGAAAATATGCCCGGCGTCGGTGTTGGAAGAGAGAAGCCGTCTATTCGGTAGCCGAATTTCGTCGGCCACAGTCTTCATCGGCAAACCGATCCCAAGGCCAGATGGCTTTTTGAGCAAGGACAGCTGGGCTGCGGCGTGGCGGCGCTGGCGGCGGCGATGAAGCCGCCTGCAACGACCAAGCGCGGCAAGAAGAAGAAGAAGAAGCCTTCGCAAATGCGCCGTGACGTAGTCGACGGTATTGGCGGCGGGGACGGGCTGATCGCGTCAGTTCAAGATATTGAAACGGCCGACGAGCTATCAAGCGGCCTCTTGGTGATAGCAGCGCCTCTCCGACATTTCGCGGTTTACTCCTGGAGCATCGAGCGAGAATTTGGAATCGAAGGGGATTCCGGAAGGTGCACCGCCAGCCTAAGATGCGCGATCAGGTCCATCATCTGGTCTTCCTCGACGAGACCGGCACGACGACCAAGGTGACGCGTCTGCGCGGCCGCTCGCGCCGCGGTACCCGCCTGAAGGTCGGGGCGCCGTTCGGGCACTGGGCGACGCAGACCTTCATCGCCGGCCTGCGCAGCGATGGCCTCGTCGCGCCGTGGGTGGTCGATCAACCCATGAACCGCCAGATCTTCGACACCTGCGTCGAGACAGAGCTGGCGCCGACCCTCACGCAAAGCTCCGTCCAGGCGCCCTCGATAGCTATCGTGTGCGCCAATCGCCCTTGTTCAGATGTTCATTAGCCGTCGTCACAAGGGGGCGTCATTCGAGGGCCGTCGTCGCGCGACGCCCGCCCCGCATGAACCAGCCGAGCGCGATGCCGGGCACCGTCAAGGCCAGAGCGATGGCCGTGAGATGCGTGTGGGTGAGCCCCGTCATGTCGCCGCCCGGCACGGCGAAGGTGAGTCCACCCACCCCGATCAGGAGCCGCGACGGCAGCCCCGCCGGACCGTCGGGCAACCGCCCGAGGCCGATCAGGTAGCCCTGCAGCGCGCCGCTCAGCAGCACGACGCCGACCACGGCCGACACACAGACGATGAGGATCTCGTCCAGCGGACCCTGCAGCAGCAGCGCGGGGTTGTAGACGAAGAAGAACGGGATGAAATAGATGATCGTCCCAAGCCGCATCGCCTCGAAGCCCGTGGCCATCGGATCGGCCTTGGCGACCGACGCGGCGGCGAAGGCGGCCAGCGCCACCGGCGGGGTGATGAAGCTCAGCATGCCCCAGTAAAGAAGGAACATGTGGACGGGCAGCGGCTCCAGCCCGGCCTTGATCAGCGCAGGCGCCAGGATGATGGCGAGGAAGATGTAGGCCGCCGTCACCGTCATGCCCATGCCGAGGATGAAGCAGGTGAACGCACCCATCAGCAGCAGCACCAGGGTGTTGTTTCCGGCCAGGAAGACGAGGTCGTTGGTGATGGTGCCGACCATGCCGGTGCTGACCAACGCCCCGACCACGAGCCCGATCGCCGCCAGGATTCCGGCCAGCTCGGCCAGCAGGAAGCCTGTGGCGAAGACGAAGCGCAGCAGCTTTTCGCGCGTCAGCTTGTGTGCCGTGAACTGGTTGATGACCAGCAGCAGGGCAACCGCATAGAAGGGCGCGCGCGCCTCCTGTTGCAGATGGATCAGCATGAAGATCAGCAGGGCGAAGACGAACAGGTAGACCCAGCCGGTCTTGATCACCTGCCAGAGGTTCTCCAGTTCTTCCTTGGGCAGCCCCTTCATGCCACGCCGCGCCGAGTAGGCGTCGATCTGCATGAACAGGCCGAAATAGTAGAGCAGCGACGGCACGATGGCGGCGATCGCCACCTCGACGTAAGAAATCTGCAGGAAATTGGCCATCACGAAGGCCGTGGCCCCCATGATCGGCGGCATCAGCACGCCCCCGGTCGAGGCGCAGGCCTCGACGCCCCCGGCATACTTGGCAGAGAAGCCGAGCCGCTTCATGGCAGGGATGGTCAAGGTGCCGGTGGTCAGCACGTTGGTCACCGGGCCGCCCGAGAGCGAGCCGAACAGGCCCGACGAGAACACGGCGACCTTGGCCGGCCCGCCACGCACGTGGCCGAGCGTCGAGAAGGCCAAGTTGATGAAGAAGCTTCCCGCACCGGTGTACTGCAACGCGATACCGAAGATGATGAAGCCGAACACCAGACCGGCGAAGGCCCGCATCGGAATGCCAAGCAGGCTCTCGATGCTGTACATGTGGAAAGCTGCGGTGTTGAGGGGTGTCTGAGGCACGCCGGAGATCACTTCCGGCATCAGATGCACGTAGATCGGATAAGTCGAGAAGACGAGGACGACGAAGAAGATCGGCCAGCCGCCGGTACGCCGGCCGGCCTCCAGCACGAGGCCCCACATCACCAGCGCGACCAGCTTGCCGTGCAGCGGTGCGGCGTACTCCCAAGCTTGGTCGACGATGTCGTTGGAAAAGAAGCAGGCATAGGCGCCGATCGCCAGCGCCGTCGCGAACATGAGCGCATCGTACCACGGCACTACGTCGCGGTTCTGGCGCTTGTGCGCCGGAAAGACCACGAACACCATGGCGAACATGATCGCCACCACGGCATAGAGGAACTGCGCCTCGATCACGGTGTAGCCGACAAAGAAGCGCCAGGCGAAGACCTGGTTCATCACCAGGCCGATCGACACCAGCGTGCCGATCGCCACGATCCACAACCACGCGCGCGGCAGGTTTCGCGTCCGCGTCAGCTCGTAATCGGGAATGTCCTCGTCCTTGACGACGTACTTGTGCGGAGCGGCGGGCGTGTCGGTCATGACGTTCCTGCGGAATCGGGTTTGTGGGCGGGATCGACCCGAAGCGGCGGTACTCGACACCTCCGATCGCGACGAGACGAAACGGGGCGGCCTCGACCGCCCCGCAGCGCCTACGTCGATCGAACTCCGGTCACCAGGTGTCGAACACGACCGCCATGTTCTTGGCCTTCAGCGCGGCCGTGCGCGCTTTGATCCAGCCGTCCTTGAACTGTGCCTTGTCGCCGGGAGCACCCTTGACGTAGGCCGCCCAGGCATCGATCAGCACCGTCTGGCGCGCCAGCGTCTGCGCCTGGACCGCATCCTGCTCCTTGGGCCACACGCCGGCTTCCTTGTAGTAGCGGATTGCACCGGGATGGTAGGGTACGAACTTGCTCCACTTCTGGCGCTTAAGGGCCCAGCCGTTGGCGCCCGGGGCGCTCGTCTTGTACTCGTCGTAGAACTTGTCCATCGCCTTGGTCATGTTGTAGGCGACGTCGTCGGTGATCTTGTCGTAGCTGACAAGTACCGGATAGGCGACGCCGGCCATTTCCTGGCCCCCTGGCTTCATGCCGATGCCGTCGGTCGCGAAGATCGGCTCGTACCACGGTACGACCGCCTGAAGGCGCTTCCAGCCCTCGAGGTCGTTGTGCGGCACCGGCGGGAAATAGATGCCGCGCGGCGAGGCCGCAACCTTCTGGTTGAGGGCCGAGAAGGTCGCATTGTTGAGCGCGTCGACCTCGTTGTTGACCATGCCGTCGATGGCCGGGCCATGACCGCCGAACTCGACCTTCACAACGTCGTTCCAGCCCAGTCCGGCAAAGGCCAGCATGCACGAGACCGCCTGGTTCAGCGCCGGCGCGCCGCGGATCCAGGCGACGCGTTTGCCCTTCACGTCCTTCAGCGTCTTGATGTTCGCGTCGGCCGCCGTGGCCAGCGCGACGGCGGCACCATCGGCATAGTTCAGCATCAGCAGGCGGATCGGCTGCGGCCCCCATTCCTTCTCGCCGAAGGTGAAGACGGCTTCCTGGCCGTAGATGTTGTCGGAACCGGTGGCCGAGAACTGCGCAGTTCCCTCGCGCAGCGGCGCCAGGCGCGACACGTCGTTCTTGCCCGGCAGTACGCGCAGGTTCGTCCCGACCTTGTTCTTGAGGATGGATCCGACGCCGATCGCCTGGGCGTAGCCAGAGGAGCCCACATCGTAGGCAGTCCAGACGAGCGTGTTGGGCAACTTGATGTCGGTCTTGCCGGCCTGGGCAAACACATTGGCCGGTGCGAGGGCCGCGGCCGCCCCGAGAACGAGCGCACTTCGCCTTTGAATCGTCATGTGGTTTCCTCTCCTGGTGCTTTTGGTTGTTCCGGTCGGGTCTGCGCGCCCGCCTTATTGCCGTGCTCTTTCTGGCACTGCAGTCTCTGTGAGCATCAATCTATACGGCGACGCCTTTCGACCTGCAATCCCCCAGCCTCATGGCTGTGCTTACTCAAAACTCCAAGAAGCGAGAAAGCATAGAGTTTTTGGCGCCGCAGCCATACCGTCATAGGCATGCTCATCCTTTTGTCCGCCCTCGGTTCCCGGCTCTCTTTCCGGGTGCGCAGCCGCGCTTCGCTGGAACTCGAACTGGTCGCCCTGCGACATCAGTTGACCGTCCTGCGCCGGCAGCGCCCCGCCCTGCGCAATCGCTACGAGCGTCGGGCGGCCTGAACTGTTTGCGGTGACCGAACCTGCACCGCCGTCGCGGTCCGGGCGTGTCGCCGGCCGCAATTGCCTTGCGCGGCTTCCATGGTGCCCCGAACCATTTCAGGGTGCTCAGATCGCAGCAGCGGTGAACGCTCCGCTCGAATAATCGAGACTCGTCTGCCGAAATCTTCGTTGGAAAACCGATTCCTTTGCCGAATGGGATTTTGAGCAAGGACAGGTCCTGGAGAGGCAGGTCACGGACCGCGAGCCGACGGCGCTCTCGCATCCTTCGCCAAACTCCTCGCTTATTCAACCTTCCCTAGTGGTTGCCGTCTAACATTTGAGTCCCGCTG
>JABMNB010000765.1 GCA_013205335.1 Rhodospirillales bacterium | reverse complement strand
TTTCCCAAAGGATTCGCATAGAGCCGCCGGGCCGGCAGGACGGTGTCCTCCCCGATGGTCATGAACCAGTCGGCCGCCTCGCCGATGATCGGCCATGTCACGGGCGAGATCTCGCGGCAGGCGAGACCGCCCATCACCGTGTCGGCGTCGCCGCTGGCCAGCGTCGGCTTGCCGGCGAGGTTGCTCTGGAACCAGCAGTCGGCGCTCACGGGCTCGACCACGATCGAGATCGGTCGTTCGGCGCACACCGCCCACAGATAGCCGATCACCGCCGCCGCCAGTCCGCCGACGCCGGCCTGCACGAAGACATGGGTAGGCGCCGCGCTCCATTGCTCGACGGCCGCTTCGTGAACCAGGACGCAATAGCCGTGCATGACGCTGCGCGGCACCGCATCGTAGCCCTCCCACGACGTGTCGGAGATGATCGTCCAGCCGTTGGTCTCCGCCTGGCGGCGGCACTCGGCGACGGCGGTGTCGTAGTCGCCGTCGACGCGGATCACCTCGGCGCCGCGCGCCCGGATCGCGGCTTCCTTCTCGGCGCTGGTGAACTTCGGCAGGAAGATCACGCAGCGATTGCCGAACAGCTTCGCGCCGGCGGCGACCGAGCGGCCATGGTTGCCCGAGCTGGCGGCGGTGAACACGAATTTGCCGGTGACTTCCTTGTGCTCGCCCTTCATCACGCTCTCGAAGGACGGTGAGGAATGACCGGCCTCGCCGACCGCGCCGGTGAGCACGTCGGCGACGGCGATCACGCCGCCCAGCGCCTTGAAGGCGCCGAACCCGAAGCGCTGGCTCTCGTCCTTGACCCGGATCTCGCCGACGCCCAGCCGCGCGGCCAGGGCCGGCAACTCGTAGAGCGGCGTCGGCCGGTGCGCCGGGCAGGCCTCCAGCTCCTTGCAAAGTTCGGGAATCCCGTCGGGATTGATCACGAACTGCTGTTCGCGACCGAATTCATGGGGGCGCGTGCTACGCGGATTTTTAGCCAACCAGGGGGCCAACCAGGGGGTCGTCATGCCCCGGTCATAGCATGCTAAGCTCGTCGAAACGGAGTGGCTCATCATGAAGGTGAATGTCGAAGTGACCTGTACGCCCGAGGAGGCCCGCGCCTTCATGGGCCTGCCGGACATCAAGCCCATGCAGGATCGCATCATGGGCGAAATCGAGGAGCGCCTGCGCTCCAGCCTCGGCGCCATGAACCCCGAGACGATCTTCAAGACGTGGCTGCCGGCCTCCATGCAGGGCATGGACCAGATGCAGCAGATGCAACAGGTCTTCTGGTCCCAGCTCGCCAACATCGCCACCGGCGCAACGACCAAGAAGGAATAGGCGGATCATGAGCCAGCGCGACCAGCCAGCCGATCCCAAGCCCTACTACGAGGCCCACGTTTTCTGCTGCACCAACCGGCGCCCGGCCGGCCACCCGCGCGGCTGCTGCGCCGAGCGCGGCGGCGAGGCGCTGCGCGATCACATGAAGAACCGCGCCAAGGCGCTCGGCCTCAAGAACGTGCGCATCAACACTGCCGGCTGCCTCGACCGCTGCGAGCTGGGGCCAACCCTCGTCATCTATCCCGAGGGCATCTGGTACAGGGTGCCGACCAAGGAAGACGTCGACGAGGTTCTGGACACCCACCTCGTCAAGGGCGGCCGTGTCGAGCGGCTGATGCTCAAGCCGGAAGACAAGTAGTCGGCGGAGCGAAGCGGACAAATTATCCGTCGTCTCGACCGTAGCGCGCAGCGCGGAGTGGAGAGACCTTTTTTCCACTTCAAGCCGTCAGACCGAGGAAAAAAGGTCCCTCCACTCCGCTTCGCTCCGGTCGGGACGACGGGCTTCTGCGCCAGCTGCGATTGCCGTGCCCATTTCACAGGGGAGGGGCATGAAGGGCCGGCGGGTAAGGCCACGGGTGCGGGCGTCCCGCCTCCGCCAACAATCGCTGCTGGCCGGGCGGCGACACGCTATAGTGGCATCATGAAGTGGGGAAGATACGGCGGGCGCCGATGACGCCCGAGGATTTCATCGCCAAGTGGCGCGGCGTCGAGCTGCCCGAGATCTCCGCATCGCAGTCCCATTTCAACGACCTGTGCGAACTGCTGGAGATCGGCAAGCCGATCGACGAGGACCCCAAGGGCAAGTGGTTCACCTTCGAGAAGGCCGTGCCCAAGGGTGGCAAGGCCGGTGGCGGCGGACATGCCGACGTCTGGCGCAAGGACTGTTTCGTCTGGGAATACAAGCGCAAGAACACCTACAACACGCTGGCCGCCGCCATCGCGCAGGCGCGCGACTATGCAGCCCTGCTCGACAACCCGCCGCTCGTCGTCGCCTGCGACATCGATGAAATCCAGATCCGCACGTTGTTCACCGGCAGCGTCTCGGTCACTCACACCATTCGCCTGCCTGACCTCAACGATGTCGGGAACCGCCAGCTCCTGCGGCAGTGCTTCCTCGAGCCACAGAAGCTGCGGCCCGACCTTACGCCGCAGCACGTCACCGAGGACGCGGCGCGCAAATTCGCCACCCTTGCCCAGGGCCTGCGCGAGCGTCGGGACAGTCACAACCGGCTGTATGACGCCCGCCGCGTCGCCCACTTCCTGAACAAGGTCGTCTTCTGCCTCTTCGCTGAGGATGCAGGGCTGCTGCCGGGCAACGTCTTCAGCGCCATCGTCGAGCAGGCGTTGCGCGACAAGTCCAGCCTGTCCCATCTGCTGGCCGACCTGTTCGACAAGATGCGCACCGGCAAGGGCTATTTCGGCACCGTCAGGATTCCGTGGTTCAACGGCGGCCTGTTCGACGACGACGACGTGCTCGACCTGCTGTACTCCGAAGTCCAGGCGCTGGGCGAGGCTATGAAGCTCGATTGGGCCAGCGTCGAGCCCGTGATCTTCGGCACCCTGTTCGAACGCGGGCTCGATCCGGCGCGGCGCAAGGAAATGGCCGGGCTGTTCGACGCGGTCGTGTCCAAGCCTGTCAAAGGTCGCAAGAAGGTGGAGGCACCACCTGCGTTACCGTTGCGCGGCGGCGCCACCGCGGCCCAGCGCTCGCTCGGCAAGGGTGTCGGCATCCACTACACCGATACCGCGACGATCATGAAGATCGTCGAGCCGGTGGTGCTGCGGCCCCTGGCGGCGGAATGGGGAACGGTCAAGGCCGCCATCGACAAGGCGAAGGGAGTGAGGAAGAAGGACGACCTCTACCTCGGCTTCCGCGAGCGGCTGGGCGCCTTCCGCGTGCTCGACCCGGCCTGCGGCTCGGGGGCCTTCCTCTACATGGCGCTGCGCCACCTCAAGGATTTCGACCGGAAGGTCGAGGAGGAGGCGAAGGCGCTCGGTGTCACGGCCGATCCCAAGGGACAGCGCATCACGCCGCAAACGGTCCTGGGCATCGAGATCAACCCCTACGCCGCCGAACTCGCCCGCGTGACGGTGTGGATCGGCGAGCTCCAGTGGCAAATGGCGAACGGCTACGGCGTGACGCGACGGCCAATTCTTGGAGCGCTAGAGGGAATCGAGAATAGGGATGCCTTGTTGAACGCTGATGGCACGGAAGCGGCGTGGCCGAAGGCGAGTTCCATTGTCGGCAATCCTCCCTTTCTGGGCGGGAAACTCCTGCGTCGGAATCTCGGAGATAAGACGGTCGACAACCTCTTTGCGGTCTACGGG
>JABMNB010000764.1 GCA_013205335.1 Rhodospirillales bacterium | reverse complement strand
GGCGGAACGGTCTCGGTCCGTTTCCTGTTTTTCATGATCGTGGGCGCGATTGGCCTGGCCCTCCACCTCATCGTCCTGCGGATCTGCATGCTGAGCGGAATCAGCTTTGAAGCCGCGCAATCGGTGGCGACCGTGATCGCCATGACGTCCAACTTTCTGGTCAACAATCTCCTCACCTACAGCGACATGAAGTTGCGCGGCATGGCAGCCCTTGGCGGCCTGCTCAAATTCTATGTCGTATGCGGCGTGGGCGCGCTGGCCAATATCGGCGTCGCGTCATGGTTGTTCGTGTCGAACGAGAGCTGGTTGATCGCAGGCATCGCCGGCGTAATCGTCGGTGCTACGTTCAACTATACGATGAGTTCGATCTTCGTCTGGCGGCAGCAGCAGAACTGAGGCGGCACCCGGCGGCGGCGCGGGCGGGCGGCATGGATCGTCAGACTCTGCGGGATTGGGTGATCCGCTACAACGAGGCGGGAGTGGATGGCCTGCGCTACCGGTCGCGGTCGGGGCGGCGTCCGCGACTGAACGCCTCGCAGTTGGCCGAACCTGCGCGGCTGGTCGAACAAGGCCCCGATATCGCCGTGCACCGCGTCGTGCGCTGGCGCTGCGTCGATCTTCAGGCCGAGATCAAGGCGCGGTTCGGTGTCGGTATCTCGGAGCGCCATGTCGGACGGATTCTCGGACAACTCAGGTTCAGGCGCCTGTCGGTGCGACCGCGCCATCCGCAGACTGACGAGGCCGCACAGCAGGCGTTCAAAAAACTTCGCCACCCTGGTGAAAGAGGCACTGCCCGCGGCCGCCGACGGCAAGCCGATCGAGATCTGGTTCCAGGACGAGGCGCGGATCGGTCAGAAGGGCACCCTGACACGCTTGTGGGCCCGCATCGGCTCGCGCCCTCGCGCGCCGCGCAACAGCCGCTACGAATGGGCCTATCTGTTCGTAGCGGTCTGCCCTCAGCGTGCCGTCGGCGCCGCTCTCGTGATGCCCTGCGCCAACACCGAGGCCATGAACCTCCATTTGCAGGAGATCGGCCGCGCGGTGGCTCCCGACGCCCATGGCATCCTCGTGCTCGACGGCGCCGGATGGCACACCAGCCACATCCTTACGCCGCCAGACAATCTCACGCCGCTCCGCCTGCCGCCCTGCTCCCCCGAACTCAACCCGGTCGAGAACGTCTGGGAATATCTCCGAAGGAACAACCTCGCCCTGCGCGTACACGAGACCTACGACGCCATCGTCGAGGCCTGCTGCAACGCCTGGACAGACCTCATCGCAGCACCAGACAGAGTGGCTTCCATCACACGACGGCACTGGGCTGTCGTGTCATGAATTCTGGCGGTTGGTATAAGGTTCCACGCCTTTCATCCACCCACCTATGCACGCTATGAAAAAAAAAATCTGCCAAGGCATTTTTGCTCCGGCGCAACCAGACTTTCTCGCCACTTCAGGAATGGGTTTTCTCTCAGGCGCGAACAAGGTACCGTCCCGTAGTTCAAGAACCCTGTTCTTGAGGGTGCGAAGTTTTCTGGTGCTCCTCGTTCCATGTTCAGAATTTGCCCGAAAGTGGGCCAGTCCACAAAAGGCCGTCAACTCAAAGGTTTCCGAGGCGGGCTCGCCAATTCCGCAACAGAAATTCTTATTTTAATTCCCTGTATGCCGAGAACTTCCAATGGGTAGTGGTTCTTGGGCGACTATGTCCACAGCCAATTTGCACATGGACAGAAATTCCGGATGAGCCTCCGCCCGATCGTAATCACCGGCGTGGCCGGCTTGGCGGGGCAGAATCTCATCCCCCGGCTCAAGGCTCGGGGCATGGGCCCCCTGATCGGCATCGACAAGCATCTTGCCAACAACAGGATTTTCGCGCGGCTGCATCCAGACGTCCGGCTGATCGAGGCCGACCTCGCCACGGATGACGGCTGGCAGGAAGCGCTGGCCGGTGCCAGCACCCTCGTCCTCTGCCACGCGCAGATCGCGGCTCTCACCGAGGCGCCGTTCACGGCCAACAACGTGGTCGCGACCGAGCGGGTTCTCGAGGCCGCCCGCCGGCACGGCGTCGGGCAGATCGTCCACGTCAGCTCGTCGGTGGTGAACTCGCTGGCGCACGATTTCTACACGGAGTCCAAGAAGGCACAGGAGAAACTGGTCCTCGACAGCGGCATCCCGACCTGCGTGCTGCGACCGACGCTGATGTACGGCTGGTTCGATCGCAAGCATCTGGGCTGGCTGGCGCGCTTCATGGCCCGCACGCCGGTGTTCCCGATCCCCGGCCACGGGCGGTATCTTCGCCAGCCTCTCTATGTCGGCGACTTCTGCAACATCATCGCCGCCTGCATCGCCGAGCCGCGGCCCGGTCATGTGTTCAACATCTCCGGCCAGGATCAGATCACCTACATCGATCTGATCCGGGCGTTGAAGGAGGCCAGCGGCGCCCGGGCGGCCATCGTCCGCATTCCCTATGGGCTTTTCCGCACCCTGCTGCAGCTCTACGCCCTGGTGGATAAAAACCCGCCGTTCACCGTGAGCCAGCTCGCCGCCCTCGTCGTGCCCGAAACGTTCGAGGTGATCGACTGGCCACACCTCTTCCGCGTAAAGTCGACGCCGATCCTCGAAGGCCTGCGCGAGACCTTCCGCGATCCGGTCTATTCGCGCGTCGCCCTGGAGTACTGAGCGTGGCTCGTGTCGCCGTCATCGGAGCGGGCGCCATGGGCTTGGCGGCCGCTCATCATGCCCTCGAGGCCGGGCACGAAGTCACGATCTTCGAGGCCGACCGGGTGGCCGGCGGTATGGCCGCCCATTTCGACTTCGGCGGGCTGTCGATCGAGCGCTTCTACCATTTCGTCTGCAAGGCCGATCGGCCGACCTTCGAGCTGATGGAGGAACTCGGCATCGCCGACCGCATAGTCTGGCGGAAAACGTCGATGGGCTACTTCATCGACGGCAAGCACCATCGCTGGGGCGATCCGCTTGCCCTCCTCGCCTTCCCCAGGCTCGGCTTGATCTCGAAGATCCGCTACGGGCTCCACATGTTCCTGTCGACCCGCCGCACCGACTGGTCGCCGCTTGAGAATGTGAACGCCCTGGACTGGTTCAGGAAGTGGCAGGGAGAGCGCGCCTATGACCTCCTGTGGAAGCGCCTCTTCGATCTCAAGTTCTTCGAGTTTGCCGACAGCATCTCGGCCGCCTGGATATGGACCCGCATCAAGCGCGTCGGCACATCGCGGGCGTCGATCTTCCAAGAGGAGCTGGGCTACATCGACGGCGGCTCGCAAACGCTCGTCGATGCGCTGGTCGAGGCCATAACGAAACGCGGTGGTACCCTGAAACTCGGCGCCCGCGTGAGCGAAGTCACTACCGAGAATGGACGCGTCACCGGTCTCGTCGTCGCTGGCACCGCGCAAGACTTCGATGCCGTGATCGCAACCGTGCCGACTCCGTTCGTGTCCGGCCTGGTGCCGGGCCTGTCCCCGGAAGCCAAGGCGAGATACGATGCGATCCGCAATATCGGCATCGTCTGCGTGCTGCTGAAGCTCGCCAGGCCGGTCACCGGGCACTTCTGGCTGAACGTCAACGACGCCACGATCGACATTCCCGGCATTGTTGAATTCTCGAACCTGCGGAAATTTCCCGACACGATCGTCTACGTGCCCTACTACATGCCGCAGACGCATCCCAAGTTCGGTCGCAGCTCCGAGGAGTTCGTCGCAGAGGCCTTCGGCTACCTGCGGAAGCTCAACCCCGCGCTCCAGCCGGGCGACCTCCTCGCGAGCCAGGTCGGCCGGCTCAAACACGCCCAGCCCGTCTGTGAGCCGGGCTTTCTCGCAAAGATCCCAAAGGTGCAGACAGAGATCCAGGGCCTGCAGATCGCCGACACCTGCTTCTACTATCCTGAGGATCGCGGTATTTCCGAAAGCGTGCGCTACGGCAAGCTGATGGCGCAGGCGGTCGCCGATCCCGGTGTGTGGCGCGCCGAGAACCGATGACCCCCGGTTTCTGAAATTCCTGGCCACGGGCGGCATCGCCGCCCTGGTCAACCTGCTCAGCCGGTACGTGCTCAACTACCTGATGCCCTTCGAAGCGGCGGTGGTCATGGCCTACCTTCTCGGCATGACGACCGCCTACCTGCTGGCGCGCCGCTTCGTCTTCGACGCCTCGGGCCGCTCGGTTGCCTCCGAGGTCCGCCGCTTCGTCCTGGTCAACATCGTGGCCCTGAGCTTCGTCTGGGCAATCAGCGTCGGTCTCGCCCGGATCGTGTTCCCCGCCATCGCCTTCACCTGGCATGCCGACGACATCGCCCACCTGGTTGGCGTGCTGGCGCCGGCGGTCACCAGCTATGTCGGCCACAGCTTCTATACGTTCGCCCGCAAGTAACCGGCGCCCCTACGAGTAGAGAACGATGGCGCAGACCGCGACCCAGGCCACCACGGTCGCGAGCAACGGCAGGTCCAACAGCAGCGCGTCGGTCGGCGACTCGCCGGCGCCCAGCCGCTCCACCACGTACCAGTAGCGAAACAGGCCGAAGATCACCAAAGGGATGGTCGCCGTCAGTTTCTGGTTCGCCGACATCACGAACAGGCTGTAGAAGACCAGCGCGCCCGTCGCCGACATCTCAGCGTAGCGCTCGATCAGCGACGGCGAGTACTTGTCCAGCACCTCGCGGCCGTCCGAGCCGCTGCCCAGCAGCTCCTGCCGCCGCTTCACGGCCGCAAGGTACAAGGCGAGACAGAGCGTGGTGATCAACATCCAACTCGACAACGGCAGGTCGAGCACGACGGCGCCGGCGCAGATGCGCAGCACGAAGCCGATGGCGATGCTGAATATGTCGAGGACGGGCTGCTGCTTCAGCGCGAACGTGTAGGCGATGTTGAGCATCAGATAGCCCACGATCACCATCATGACGTAGGGTTGGAAGATCGCCGCCACAGCAAGCCCCGCCAGGATCACGCCCAGCAGAGCGAGCGCCCCGCTGGGCCGGACGCGGCCGGCGGCGAGTGGTCGTGACAGGCGCTTGGTCGGATGCCGCCGGTCTCGCTCGATATCGTGGAGATCGTTCACGATGTAGCAGGCCGAAGACGCGGCACAGAACAGGATGAAGGCCAGCAGCGAGAGCTTTATCGACGCGGGATTAGTGAACTCGCGGGCAAACACCAAGGGGGCGAAGACGAAGACGTTCTTCACCCACTGCTTCGGCCGAACAAGCTGGATTAGCCCCACCATCGTCGTATTTGACGAAAGTGAACTCATTGCCCCAGGACACCCTTCATGAGAGTCATCTATGCGGGCTCCCATGGACGCTGGCAATCCCTGCCGCCGGTCGCGACCTGCCGGAGAGGCGTTATTTGCATGGCCTTTAGCCGGCGGACGAAGTACCATCATTTTGTAAAAATTAGCTTTTCGGGCACAGGACGGATGAGACCTGTTTCCTCCTGGGGACGCCTGAGCGCGGAGCCTCATCAAGTCGCCGAACTGTCCGGCATTGCCACGCTGGCCGATGAACTCAGCGGCAAGGGACCGGCAATTCCGTTTGGTATGGGCCGCAGCTATGGCGATGTCTGCCTAAATCCCGGCGGCACGCTGCTCAGTACGGCCAGGCTGGACCGCTTCCATTTGTTCGATCCCGAGACCGGTCGCCTGGTCTGCGAGGCCGGTGTGCAGCTCCGCGACATCCAGCGCTCCCTAGTGCCCCGCGGCTGGGGCCTGCCCGTGATCCCGGGCACCCAGATCGTGAGCGTGGGCGGCGCCATCGCCAACGATGTGCACGGCAAGAACCATCACAGGGTCGGCTCGTTCGGCCATCACGTCCGCACCCTCACGCTGGTCCGTACCGACGGCCAGGTCGTCGATTGCGGTCCCGGCATGCGGCCCGACCTGTTCGCCGCAACCGTGGGCGGCATCGGCCTCACCGGCCTCATCGCCACCGCCGAACTGCAGCTTCAGCCGGTGGCTGGGCCGTGGCTCGACACCGAGATCCTGTCCTACCGCAGCCTCGAGGAATTCCTGACTCTCGCGGACGATTCCGAGGCGCTATGGGAACACACCGTGTCGTGGATCGACTGCACCGTGGGCAGCCGCACGCGCGGGATCTTCCTGCGCGCCAATCCCGCGGTCGACCAAACCGGCAAACCGGCCTCGTCTCGCCGTCACGCCGTGCCCGTCACGCCCCCGCTTTCGCCGTTCAACCGGCTGACCCTGCCGGTGTTCAACAGCGTCTACTACCATCTGAACAGCCACCGAAGCCAAGCCAGGCGACGACCGTTCGATACGTTCCTGTTCCCGCTCGATGACATTCAGGACTGGAACCGGCTCTATGGCCCACGGGGCTTCTTCCAGTACCAGCTCGTCGTGCCGCGAGATGCGGGACCTGCCGCCCTGCGCGACATCCTCGACATCATCGCCCGTTCGGGCCAGGGCTCCTTCCTCGCCGTCATCAAGACCTTCGGCGACCGGCTCTCCACCGGCCTGCTGAGCTTCCCGACCCCTGGGATCACGCTGTCGCTCGATTTCCCCAACAGGGGCCTGCGCACCGAGCGCCTTTTCGTCGAGCTCGATGCGGTCGTGCGGAGCGCCGGCGGACGCCTCTACCTCGCCAAGGACGCCCGCATGCCGCGCGAGTTGTTCGAAGCGGGCTATCCACGGGCGCCGGAGCTTGCGAAGTTCCGCGATCCAGGGATGAGCTCCGGCATGTCCCGACGTTTGATGGGGCGGTGAGTTGGACCAGAAGAAGCGCATCGTCGTGATCGGCGCGACATCGGCCATCGCCGAGCATTGCTGCCGGCTGTGGGTGCAACGCGGACCCGTCGAGCTGATCCTGGTCGCGCGGAACGTCGAGCTTGCCGGGCGGATTGCCGCCGACCTGCGCGCCCGCGGTGGCCAGGCTGAGATCTCGGTCGAGACGCTGGACTTCCTTTCCGCCTCGGCGATCGCCGCGGCGGTGGCGCGCTGGACGGCAGAGCGCCCGATCGACATGGCGCTGATCGCCCATGGCGTACTGTCGCCCCAGCAGCCCTGCCAGGACAATATCGAACAGGCGCGGCATTCGATCGAGGTCAATGGCGTCTCGCCCGTCCTGTTCGCCGAGGCCTTTGCCGGCGCCATGAGCCGGGTCGGGCGCGGCACGATCGGGATGATCGGGTCGGTCGC
>JABMNB010000763.1 GCA_013205335.1 Rhodospirillales bacterium | reverse complement strand
TTGCCCGTCTTGTCGTCCACGAACAGGATCGACTGCGCGACGGTAACGCCCATGCGCGCCTGGGCGTTCGTATAGAACACCCGCTCGGGCTTGCAGACGCCCAGCGCCGCCGAATAGACGATCTCGTCGAAATGCGCGCCGAGTCCCATCTGGTCGCGCAGATGGGCGATGCGGTGATGCTCCTGGTTGGTCGCGGCAAAGACACTGCCGCCGGTGCGCTTGCGCCAGGCATCGGCCTGGGCGAGCACGCCGCGGTCGATATCGGCATCCTTCTCGAACCAGTAGGAGACGAACTCCTCGACCCGGCCGGCGAGGCCCTTGGTTTCGAAGTAGTCGTGCAACGCCACGAAGAGATCGAGCCGGCCGCGCAGCACTTCCATGAACGCGGGCCTGAGGAAGAATTCCGGCGCCAGTTCGTCGTCGTGGCTGAGGCCCCAGTCCTCCTTCAGCGTCGCGTACCATGGATGCGGCGAGCCGGGTTGCGCGAGCGATACGACGCCGTCGATATCGAGGACGAGGACGGGACTGGAACTCATGGTTTGCCATGCTACAGCACCCGCCGCCCAAAAAGGAACGTCCGTTGCAGCTCCTCGTGCCCGACCTCGCCCATCTCGACGGCTATGCCGCCGCCCTCCGCCGCGGCTGGTCGCCCGACAATGTCAGGGTCGAGGAGGCCCCGCGCGAGGAGCTGGCGCGCATCGAAGCCAATCCGGCGGCCTTCGTGGCCTCGCTCGACGATCCCGATGCCAAGGCCGGCCCGATCAGCCTGGCAGACGGCACGACAGTCCCTCGCCTGCCGGGCTATCGCCGATGGATGTGGGACGGCGAGTTCTGCGGCTCGATCGGCTTTCACTGGCAGCCCGGGACGGCGGCGCTCCCCACCCATGTACTGGGCCATATCGGCTACGCCGTGGCGCCGTGGAAGCGCCGGCGCGGCTACGCGACGCTCGCGCTCGCGATGCTCCTGAGGGAGATCGCCCGGCATGGGATGTCGCATGTCGATCTGACGACCGATCCCGACAATCTGCCGTCGCAGAAGGTAATCACAGCCAACGGCGGTCTTCTGGTTGAGCGCTTCACCAAGGTCGCCGGACATGGCGGCACCGAGGCGCTGCTGTTTCGCATTCCTCTCTGAACGGCCGTCGCCTTCATCACCGGGCCGAGCGCACGACCGTCTCGGCCATTGCCGCGAGAGCGGCCAGACCTCGGGTCTTCAGGGCCCGGGATGAGTCGCGACCGCCGATCTCGCCTTCGAGCACCAGCGTGATGAAGCCGTGCATGGTGGCCCAGGCAAAGTCGGCCGCGCGCTGGCGGACCTCACCCGATGCATGCGCCAGCACCTCGTCGACCACGGCCGCCTGCAGGCGGCGGACACCGTCTGCGCCCGCGTCTCCGTGCTTGCTCTCGATGCGGTTGGCCTCGCGGCTGAACATGAGTTGGAACAGCGCGGGATTGGCCGCTGCGAAGGCCATGTAGCCCACGCCAAGACCGACCAGACGGGCCGCCGGCTCGCCTTCGATGCGGTCGGCCTCGGCTTTCATGGAAGCTGTCAGTTCCGCGAATCCGCGACGCACCAGTTCGGCCAGCAGATCGTCCATCGACGCGAAATGGTGGGCGGGCGCGGCATGGGAGACTTCGGCGCGGCGGGCACATTCACGCAGGGTGAAACCACGGATGCCCTTATCCTCGAGTAACTTGCGCCCCGACACCACCAGCGCCTCGCGCAGGTCGCCATGGTGATAGCCTCGGGCCTTGGGAGTGGTCATCTAGCCTCCGGAAAGATATATAGCTACCAATCTTGACGATGAAAAGAGGTCAAATTCCGGCTGATGCCGCATACACGGCATGGCTTGATCGACCGCCCTCCGACGGAGATGTCATGACTTTCGAAACCTGGGCCGCCTTTGCCGCGGCGTCGAGCATTCTCCTGGTGATCCCTGGCCCGACCGTCCTGCTGGTCGTTTCCTATGCTCTGGGCCAGGGCTGGCGCACCGCGCTGCCCATGGCGGTCGGTGTCGCATTGGGTGATTTCACCGCCATGACACTCTCGATGCTGGGTCTGGGCGCCCTGCTTGCGACGTCGGCCACGCTGTTCACGATCCTGAAGTGGGCCGGCGCCGCCTATCTGATCTATCTCGGCATCAAGCTTTGGCGCGCGGGCGGCACACTCGACGCCGCACCGCGGACCGACGCGGTTTCGACCGCGAAGATGCTGGGGCACGCCTGGCTGGTAACGGCGCTGAACCCGAAGAGCATCACCTTCTTCGTGGCCTTCCTGCCGGCCTTCCTCGATCCCAACGCGGACTTCCTCGCCCAGATGCTGGTGTTCGAGGCGACGTTCCTGGTGCTGGCCTTCGCAAATGCCTTCGGCTACGCGCTGGTCGCCTCGCGGGCACGCCGAATGGCCTCCGATCCACGCGCCCTCGGCGTCGTCAACAAGGTGGGCGGCGGCCTGCTGGTCGGCGCCGGCGTCGCCACGGTGAGCTTCGCCGGAACGCGAAGCTGAAGTTCAGCGCGCTGGTTCGCTGACGAAGGCGATCCTGGAGAGGCCGCCCTTGGAGGCGTCGGCGAGGGTCTCGGAGACGTAGCGGTAGGGAACGGCGGCGTCGGCGCGGAGGTAGACCTCGGGCTGCGGCCGCTTGCGGCCAGCCTCGGCGAACTTCTCCACCGCCTGTTCGCGGGTCAGACGCTCGCCGCCCCAGAACAGGGAGCCCTGGGCGTCGATCGCGAACTCGATCTTCTCCGGTTTCTGCAGGTCGGCGTTGGTCGTCGCCTTGGGCAGGTCGAGC
>JABMNB010000762.1 GCA_013205335.1 Rhodospirillales bacterium | reverse complement strand
TCGCAACGCTCATCGTGGTGGACAAGGACAATCACACTGAGACCGACATCGCCCATCGATAACGTGCAAGCTCGACCAGGAGGGTTCTGTCTCGTCGTCGGACGCTGCCTGGAAGCGACAGGAATGGTATGCCTTATGACTACATCAGGGCACAGACATGAGCTTGGTATCCGACGAACTCCACGAAACTGCGGGTCTTAACGCCGAAGACGTCCGGCGGTTCGGCCCCGATCCGCTGGGCCTGTTCGGCCGCAACCTGGCAGCGGTCGAGGAACGTATCGAGCGGGCCTGCGCTCGCGCCGGCCGGGCGCGGGAAACGGTGCGCCTGCTGCCGATCACCAAGACGGTGCCGGCGCCTGTCCTGCGGTTCGCTTATCAGGCCGGCATACGGGCCTTTGGCGAGAACAAGATCCAGGAAGCCGTATCCAAGCGGGCCGACCTGGCGGATCTGGCCATCGACTGGAGCATCGTCGGGCATCTGCAGACCAACAAGGTCAAATACCTGACCCGCTTCGCTCGGGAGTTCCACGCGCTCGACAGCGTTCGCCTCGCTGAAATGCTCAACGCCCGGCTCGAACGCGAGGATCGATCCCTCGATGTCTATGTGCAGGTGAATACGTCGGGCGAGGAAAGCAAGTACGGCCTGCAACCCGACGGGTTGCTCCCCTTTCTCGAGTCGCTGGGCCCTCTTTCGCGGCTCAGGCCCCGAGGGTTGATGACCCTGGCGGTGTTCAGCACCGATCTCGAAAAGGTGCGTCCGTGTTTCGAACGCCTGCGCGAGCTGCGCGACACGGCCGTCCGGCACAATGCCGCGATCACGGAACTTTCGATGGGGATGTCGAACGATTTCGAGGAAGCGATCGTCCAGGGTGCCGACGTCGTGCGCGTGGGCGAAGCGATCTTCGGCAAGCGCTCCACGCCCGACGGCCACTACTGGCCGGATGCGACGAAGCGCTAGACAGATCGCCCGTGCTGGTCTTCTCCGCTTTCCACAGCGGATGGTGCGCGCCGAGCGGGACTTGCAGAGCCGGGACGACTTGCGCGCCCCGACCCGCATGACGCGACACGCGCTACGGCACAGGTGCAGGATCATCGCACCGAAGCGGCGACGCTAGTTGTCGAAACTTCCGAGGTTGCCCAGCAGGCCGGCAATCACCCGCGTGGCGATCGAAATCAGCACGATGTCGTCGTTCACCTGCACGTATTCATAGCCGTAGGGCGGCGGGGTGAGTTGCGTCCACAGCTCGCGCGGCATGGGGTAGTAGACGATCTCCGGCGGCAGGGGCTGGCCGATGACCCAACTCTTGTTGACCTGACCGGGCGGCAGGCAGCCGTTGCTCTTCTTGGCGAGTCCGGGCGGGCACCGGCCGGCCGCATATTCCGTACGATAGTACGAGCGCACCCTGTCACGATCGCGGTCGACGATCACGACCTGCTGATAGGGCACGATCTGCTGATAGGGCACGATCTGCTGATAGGGCACGATCTGCTGATAGGGCACCACCTGCTGGTTGGGCGTGACGACGACTCCACGGCCGCGGCGGTCATTGTCCTTGTCTTTGCCGTTATCGTCGTCCTTGTCGGCTTTGCCGTGGCCCTTGCCCTGGCTCTGGCCCTGTCCCTGACCCTGGCCCTTGCCCTTGTCGTTGTCGGCCAGAGCCGGGAGCGACAGGGCGGCACACAGGACTGAAATGATTGCGATCGATGCGGTACGCATGGGGGGTTCCTCGTGTTGAGAGCCCCCTTCCGCTTCGCGTGGGGGCCACCGCACAGAACGCCGGGGCGGCGACCGGGTTCCACGTCGTCTTCGTGTCAATTCACCCGGCACAGCAGGGCCGCCGGTCGCCGCTTCGACCGACGTCAAAGGGATACGCCCACAACGGCCGCATCCGCCGACACCGCCCGGAGACGATCGTCTCGTCGGGGGAGCGATTGGGTGCCTGGCGACGACGATGCCGGCGCCGGAACCGGCCGGCATCGGCATCCTCGCCCCTCGTCGTCAGACGACCAGTAGGCCGTCCGAGTTCACCCGGATGCTGAACACGATGTCCTGGTAATCGTTGTCGCCGGAGGTGACCGCCTGGTTCTCGAAGCCGATGAGGAGTTCGCGGCCGTTCGCCGAGATGCCGGACAATGCCTGGTTCGCATCGCCCGGGTTGAGCGTCGAGAACGAGTGGAATATCTGCGCGCTGTTGAGCTGGCCCAGCGTCGCGCTGCGGAGTGCCACCGGCAAGCCGTTGTCGAGATCGGCGATGTTCATCGTGTCCGGATCGACGAACGACAGATTGGCGTGCGGGTCAACCAGGCCCTGATCAACGGCATCGCCAGCGAGGAATTCCTGACGGGCGACCATTTGGTCCACGTCAATCTGGACATGAAGTCGGCCATCTCCGAGTTCAAGACCATGCTCGGGACCTACATGGTGGCGGCGGACGGCACTATCTCCGCGTCTTCAGCGCCTCGGATCGTCGGCGGCATCGATGGGCGAGATTTCGGCCCCTGCCAGGGTCAGCGAACCCGCGACGTTGAAGACAAGCGCGCCGATCAGCGTGACGGAGGCGGGCGAATGAATTGCGGTCGGCCTCGAACTGTAGCTACCCGGTAACAAGCGCCAATGCCGCCCTTTCACTCGGGCATGGCTTCGCCCTTCATCGAATCGCAGGTCGCAATTCGGTGCCGAGGGAATGGCGCCAGCTGAAGATCTCCGGTGATTTTCCAGAAGCGCTTGCTTACGCATTGATGTCACACGCTGTGCGTCGTGCAGATTCTCGCGCAGACTATCTTTTTGGGATTCGTGCAACGCTCGATTCGACATACAAGCGTCATCGGCGCGTGACGCCGCAGACCTGGAGCAAGCGAGTGAGACGGAATGAAGAACGGTAGCGTGGCGATCGGCATCATCGGCGCCGGCATCATGGGCGAGCGGCTGCTCAACGCGATCCTTCAGCAGGATCCCGCTCTGATCTTCGCGTGCGG
>JABMNB010000761.1 GCA_013205335.1 Rhodospirillales bacterium | reverse complement strand
GCGCAGGTCGCGCACCTTGGTCGTGTCGAACGGCCGGGCGCGATGCATGGTGCAGCGATTGTCCCAGATCACGAGGTCGCCCTTCGCCCAGCGATGCGAATGCACGAAGCGCGGCTGGGTCGCGTGCTCGATCAGGTCGAGGATGATCAGGCGCCCGTCGGCCACCGGCATACCTAGAATGTGCGAGGCGTGCGCGGCGAGATAGAGCGTCTTGCGATGCGAGCCGGGATGGGTGCGCACGACCCGCTGCGGCACCGGCGGCAGCGAGGCCCGCTCCTCGGCGGTGTACTGCACGACGCCCAGCTGTTCGCGCGATCGCCAGATCGAATGTTCGGCGATCAGCCCTTCCAGCTCGTTCTTCTTCGCCACGGGCAGCGCATCGTAGGCCGCGCGCATGTCGGCGAACTCGGTGTTGCCGCCTTGCTCGGGAATGACGTGCGCGTAGAGCATCGAAAGGCCGCCGGGCACGGCGCGGAACGAGGCGTCGGTATGCCAGAGCCGGTTGGCCAGGCCGTCGAGCCGGCGGCGCGCGTCGGGCTTCATCACGTTGCCGTCGCCGTCGAGGTTCGAGATGTCGGCCACCTGGCTCGATTCGATCCGGTGCTTGATGTCGCGATGCCTGAGCTTCAGCGCCGAGGATTCGATCGGGCCGAAATTGCCGGCAAAGGCCACCTGCCGCTCGTCGTCGAGCGTCTGCCCGCGGAACACTACCACCGCGTAGCGGTTGATGGCGTCCTCGATGACCTGCCGGTCGGCCGGGCTCAGTGGCTGTGCCACGTCGACGCCTGAAATCTCGGCGACGAATTCAGGATGAGTTGGCGTAACGGTGATGCTCACGACCGCCTCCCGCGGCTATAGTGCATTTTCAATCATTGTCTCCCAGGAAACGCCATGCCGCAAACGATGAAGCTCGCCCTGCTCGACGATTACCAGAAGGTAGCCATGCGCATGGCCGACTGGGATCGCCTCAAGAAGCGCGGCGTCGAGATCACGGTGTTCCACGAGCCCTTCGCGTCGATCGAGGATGCGGCGCAAAAACTGGCGCCCTTCGACATGCTGGGATTGCTGCGCGAGCGAACCGCCTTCCCGCGGGCGCTGATCGAGAAGCTGCCGAACCTCAAGTTCATGGTTCTGACCGGCGCCCGGGCCGCGAGCCTCGACGACAAGGCCGCGGCCGAGCGCGGTATCCCGATCTCCACGACGCCGGGCGGTACCTCGAACGCGCCGACCGCGGAACTCGGCTGGGCGCTGCTGATGATGTGCGCTCGCGATCTCGCCAAGGCCGAGCGGCTGGCGCGCCAGGGCAAATGGCACGACGGCATCGAGCAGATGGTCGTGCTCGAGGGCAAGCGGCTGGGCATTCTCGGCCTCGGCAAGCTGGGCAGCCGCGCGGCGCACTATGCCAAGGCCTTCGGCATGGAGGTCGTGGCCTGGAGCCAGAACCTCACGCCCGAGAAGGCGGAAGCGGGTGGCGCGAAGTACGTGAGCAAGGACGAGCTGCTGGCAACGTCGGACTTCGTGTCGATCCATCTCGCTCTTTCGGATCGCACGCGCGGCCTGATCGGCGCGGCCGACCTCGCGAAGATGAAGAAGACCGCGATCCTGGTGAACACCTCGCGCGGCCCCATCGTCGACGAGGCGGCGCTGATCGAGGCGCTGAAGAACCGCACCATCCTGCACGCCGGTCTCGACGTCTACGACAGGGAGCCGATGTCGGCCGACCATCCCTTCACCAGGCTCGACAACGTCACGCTGATTCCTCACCTGGGCTACGTCGTCGAGGAGAGCTACCGGCACTTCTACGAGGGCACGATCAAGGACATCGAAGCCTGGCTCGACGGCAGCCCGATCAACGTCCTCAATCCGGACGCGCTGAAGAAGGCGTAGCGTCCTTCCGTCTTACGTTGACCCACCCACCTCATCCTGAGAGGCTGGCCGGAAATGAATGCAGCTAAAACAAGAGGCTATGAACAGCCCCGATAACCTCACCCTGAGGAGCATCGCGCAGCGATGCGTCTC
>JABMNB010000760.1 GCA_013205335.1 Rhodospirillales bacterium | reverse complement strand
GGCGCGCGCCATCGCCTGGGTCGCCTTGATGGCCGCCTCGTCCGGCTGCTCGGCGTTCAATTATGCCGCCACGGACAGCCCGGTCCCAGAGGTCTCGGTCGCGCCCATGACGCCGACGCCGGGGGTTGCGCTGGTGCTGGGCAGTGGCGGTCCGCGCGGCTATGCCCACATCGGCGTCATGAAAGTGCTGGAGGAGGCCGGCATCGACTACGACCTGGTGGTGGGATCGAGCGCCGGGGCCCTCATCGGAGCGTTTTGGGCAAACGGCTTCGATGCCGAGGAGATCGACAGGTTAGCGTGGAGTGGCGGCCCGTTTACACTGTTCGACCTGTCCTTGTTCGCCGACCGGGGCTGGATCCGGGGGCAGCGTTTGCAGGACTATGTGAACACGCGCCTGGGCAGCAAATCGATCGAGCAGATGCCGCGACGACTCATCGTGGCGGCGACTCGAAGGGACGACAAGGCGCCGGTGTTCTTCCGGAGCGGCAACATCGGCGTCGCCGTGCGGGCCTCCAGCGCTGTACCCAGGATCATCTCGCCGGTCGGGATCAACGGCACGGAGTTCGAGGATGCCGATGAATCCCTGCCTGTCGCGGTCAGGGCCGCGCGTCAGGCCGGCGCCAGATTCGTGATTGCCATCGACGTCTCGGCCAAGGCCGGGGCGGCGCCGCAGGGTACGTCGAAGGCGCTTCTCGACCGCGACGCACGGCGTCGCAGTCGCATCGATCCGGAGGTTGCCGCCGCCGATTTTCTGATTCATCCGGACCTCGAATATGCCGCGGGACCTCGCCGAAGCTATTTCGTGAACGCGCAGGTCATGGGCGAACGGAGCGCCCGTGACGCCCTGCCCGCCCTGGTGGAGCGGCTCCGGCTCGCCGGCCTTACTGTACGAGGCTGATCGGTCATTGCCCTAGCGTCGCCGGAATCGCGCCACTATATGTCCTCCCGATAAGAGTCTGGGAGGAAACAAGACAATGACGACGACCCGACGCACCCTTCTGCGCGCCACTGCGGGCCTTGCCCTCGCCGCGCCCACGATCGTTCGCGCCCAGGCCGGTGCCTGGCCCAACAAGCCGATCACCATCGTCGTGAACTTTCCCGCCGGCGGCCTTACCGACGGCATCGCCCGCGCGTTCGGCCAGCATGTCAGCCAGGCTACCGGCCAGCAGGTCATCATCGACAACAAGCCCGGCGCCAGCGGCAATATCGGCGCGGCCCAGGTCGCCCGCTCGCCGGCCGACGGCTACACGTTCCTGCACTCGGTCTCGAGCACGCTCATCCAGAACCGGGTGATGTTCAAGACGCTGGGCTTCGATCCCGACAAGGACTTCACCATCGTTTCGGGTACGTCCTCGGGCGTGCTGCCGGTCGTCGTGCACAAGTCGCTGCCGGCCGAGGTCAAGGACATCAAGTCGTTCATCGAATACGCCAGAACGAACAAGGTGAACTTCGGCTCGTGGGCGGTCGGGTCCTCGGCGCACATCTTCGCGCAGACCCTGAACGAGAAGTACGGCCTCACCATGGAGGTCGTGACCTACAAGGGCGAGGCGCCGATGTGGCAGGACATGGGCGCGGGTCAGCTCCAGGCCGCCATGGGCAGCCCGCAGGCGATGAACGCGCTGATCGTGAAGGGCGACGTCCGCGGCATCGCAGCACCGTCGAAGGTGCGGGCGCGCGCGCTTCCCGACGTGCCGACCTCAAGGGAGCAGGGCTTCGACGACGATGCCTTCACCGTGTCGGGCTGGCTGGCGCTGGCGGCGCCGGCTGCGACGCCGAAGGAAATCGTCAAGAGGATGTCCGACCTCTGGGTCGCCGCAGCCGACTCCGAGCCCGGCAAGAAGATGATGGAGAGCTTCGCCCTCGTGGAGAAGCCGATGCCCCACGAGGAAGTCATGATCGACTATGAGCGCCTGAAGAAGACGCTCATTCCGCGCATCGTCGCACTTGGCATCCAGCCCGTTTAGCGATCAGGCCGAGACCCGCTTCAGGGTCTCGTCGAACCAGCGCGCGAGGCCGGTCATGCGGGCGTCCTCGTGCTGCTGGCCCATCAGCTGCAGGCCGACCGGCATGCCGCCGACGCTCATCAGCGGCACGGTGACGACGGGCGCGAACAGCATCGAGCTCGGTGCATTGAACACGAAGTCGCCGGTCGGCCGCGGCGCCGGCGGCTGGCCCGGCACGTCGCCCGACCAGACCGGCGCGGGGCCGGGGCAGGCGAGCGTTATCGCGGCATCGGCGAGGGGACCCATGGTCGCGTGCAGGCGCTGGGCGTTCTCGCGGGCGAGCAGCGCCATGCGATAATCGTCCAGCGTCATCGCCTCGGCTTTGGCCAGCGTCGCCTTCGCCCGCTCGCTGACGCCCGCGGGATTGTTGTCGACGATGCCGCGCTGGCCCCAGCGATTCTCCCAGCCCGTGACGCCGCCGCAGATGGCGCGGCCGTTGGCGATCGACTTCTCCAGTGCCTCCACCCAGGGATGGTCCTTGCGGAAGATCAGCTCGACGCCCGCGTCGCGCAGCTGCTTCAGCACGCCCTCGAAGGCTGTCTTGGTTGCGTCGTCCAGTTCCACCCAGCCCTCGGTCTCCAGCACGACGAGGCGGTTGGGCTTCACGGCGGCGGGCAGGGTCGACGGGCCCATCAGCCCGACCTCGCCGCGGTCGCCGCCGGCGCGCCGGGCGATCTCGATCGCGACCTGCCACATGTCCTGCAGCGCGTTGGCGTGGGGACCGTGCGTGCTCTGGCTGGTGGCCTGGCGTTCGCCGCGGTTGATGCCGCCCTGCGTCGGCTTGAGCGCAAAGTTTCCGCAATAGGCGGCGGGGCGGATGATCGAGCCGCCGACCTGCGTGCCGATGGCGGCCGGCACCATGTTGGCACCCACCGCGGCGGCCGAACCGGAGGAGGAGCCGCCCGGCGTGCGCGTCGCATCGAACGGGTTGGTGGTGGCGCCGGGATGCGAGCCGCCAAGTTCCGCGGTCACTGCCTTGGCCAGGATCACCGCGCCGGCCTGGCGCAGCGCCCAAACGGCGGCATTGTCGCGCTTGGGGAAATTGCCCTTGAAGGCCTCGCAGCCCATCTCGGTGGGCATGTCCTTCGTCTCGAGCAGGTCCTTGATGGCGAGCGGCATGCCGTCGATGGACGAGAGCGGCCTGCCTTGCTTCCAACGCGCGCTGCTGGCGTCGGCGGCCTCGCGGGCGCCGGCTTCGTTGATGGCGGTGAGGGCCTTCACCACCGGCTCGCGCGCCGCCACCGTCTCCAGGCAGCGCTCTAGATAGGCACGCGGTGTATCGCTGCCGTCGGCGAAGCGCTTGGTGGCGTCGTGGAAGGTAAGCGGCTTGAAATCACTGTACGCGGTCATCGCTGATCAGTCCTCCGTGGTTCCCGTCGTCCTGAGCGGAGCCGCCCATAGGGCGGCGCAGTCGAAGGAGCTCTTTTCCGGCGCACTGTCTGTTGAAGCGAAAAGAGGTCCTTCGGCTACGCTGCGCTCCGCTCAGGACGACGGAGCACTAACAATGCCAGACCCTAACACGATGGATCAGCAGACCCGATAGCGCTCGATCGCGTCGGGGTCGAAGGTGAAGCCGAGGCCGGGACGGTCGGGTACAGCGATATGGCCGTCCTCTACCGCGATGGCCTCGCGGTAGAGCTTCGAGGTCCACGGCATGTATTCCAGCCACGTCGCGTTGGCGAAGGCGCCGAGCAGGCCGATGCTCTGCTGCGTGAAGAGATGGTTGGAGATGGTGATGTCGTGCGCCGCCGCGAGATGCGCCACCTTCACGAACTCGCTGACGCCGCCGACGCGACCGAGATCGGCCATCCAGATGTCGGCGGCGCCATGGGCCAGCATCTCACGGAAGCCGTAGCGGGTTGCCTCGGTCTCGCCGCTGGCAATCGGCGTGTCGAGCGCCGCCGCGACCCGGGCGGAGCCGCGATGGTCGTAGGGGGCGACCGGCTCCTCGAACCAGGTGAGGTCGAAGTCCTCGAGCTTGCGGCCGAGCCGGATCGCATGGTCGGCCGTGAAGCCGCGGCTGGCATCGCACATCAGCGAGACGCGAGGGCCGATCGCCTTCCGCACCGCCGCGACGCGCTCGACGTCCTCTTCGACGTGCGTCTTGCCGACGCGCATCTTCACGCCCTGGAAACCCTCGGCGACGTAGCCGACGGCTTCCTTCGCCAGCTCGTCGGGCGTCGCCGACAGCCAGAGACCGGCGCTGGAATAGACGGGGATGCGATCGCGGGCGGCGCCCAGCATGTGGGTGACCGACTGGCCCAGTGCCTTGCCCTTGGCATCCCACAGCGCGGTATCGATCGCGGCGAGGCCGAAGATCGTCACGCCCTTGTGGCCGAGGAAGTAGAGCTCGCGCCACATCCGTTCCCAGAACCGCTCGGCATAGCGGATGTCTTCGCCCACGAGAGCGGGCTTCAGACTGTCGACCATCGCGCGCAGCACCTCGATGCGGCGTCCGCCCAGGGTGAACAGGAAGCTTTCGCCGGTGATACCGACGTCGGTGTCGACGAAAGCCAGCACGCAGCCGATGCGGTCGTTGCTGACACCGGTCGAATTGCGGGTCGGCCGGTCGAGCGGCACCTCGACGAGAACGGTCCTGAGATCGGTGACGCGCATCCCTGTTTCTCCCCTTGGATCACCTGGGTCGACATTGGTTCCGTCACGATAGTGTGTGACCGGCGCGAGGAACCACCTTTGAAGTAGCCGCGTATCATTGAAAAGCAGGGTAGCAAGAGAGCCGTCCTGCCTGGCCGAAGGCGAGCGCGCCGCCGTCGGTCTACTTGCTCGAATACTGCATCCAACTGGAGAGAAACCATGCTCACGCGTCATACGCTGATCGCAGTCGCTGCCCTGTCCCTCGTTGCCGTCGCGCCGGCCTTTGCCCAGACCATGGCTCCGGCCGCGTCTTCCACGCCTGCCAACCCGATGGTCGGCGGCTCGGCGATGGATGCCAAGAAGAACATCGTCGACAACGCGGTCAACTCGAAGGATCACACCACGCTCGTGGCCGCCCTGAAGGCCGCGGGCCTCGTCGAGACGCTGCAGGGGGCGGGCCCCTTCACGGTGTTCGCGCCGACGAACGCCGCTTTCGCCAAGCTGCCGCCGGGCACTGTCGAGATGCTGGTGAAACCCGAGAACAAAGCCAAGCTCACGAAGATTCTCACCTGTCATGTCGTGTCGGCCAATGCCATGTCGCCGGCGATCGCCAAGATGATAGCAGACGACAAGGGCACGCATCCCGTCAAGACGGTCGGCGGCTGCGTCCTGCAGGCCAAGATGATGGGCGAAAAGATCACGCTCACCGACGAGAACGGCAATGTCGCCACCGTGACAATCGCCGACGTGAAGCAGTCGAACGGTGTCATCCACGTGATCGATACGGTTGTCCTGCCCAAGGGCTGAACTTCTCTTCCTCGAACGAGTGGCGGCGGCGGGGTTTTCCCCGCCGCTTTCATTTGGGCTATTGTCTCCGCATCCATCGTGCGGGACGTTTTTTGTCCGGAGCGTCAGGTTCGGCGCGCACGAGGCGTTTGGGAGGCGCGTTCATGGTCCAGAATCGTCCGCGCATCGAGGGCTTCGCGATCGTTTCCAGAGAAGGCATGATTGCAGCTTCCGACGGGTCCTTCCCGGAAATCCTCAAGATCCCGGCTGACCAGAAATTTTACCAGGACTCCGTCGACCGCGCTGCTGCCGTCGCAAACGGACGGCACTCTTCGGAGGGGGGCCCCAGGGAAGCGGCGCGCCGGCGCATCGAACTGACCCGCCGGGTCGAGCGTGTGATCGCCGATCCCGACAATGCCAATGCCATCCTGTGGAATCCCGCCTCGGCGCCGTTCGAGGAGGCGTGGATGAAGCTGAATCTCGATGGCGGAACCTTGGCCGTCGTGGGCGGCACCGATGTGTTCGGCCTGTTCCTCAACATCGGCTACGATTGCTTCTTCCTGACGCGCACCGATGCCAGTGTGCCGCGTGGCCGGCCGGTTTTTCCCGGTGTCGGCAAGAGTGCGACGCCGGAGGAGGTTCTGGGAAAGCACGGAATGGTGCTGCGCGAGATCCGCATGCTCGACGCCGCGACCAACACGCGGGTCGAGGAGTGGGTGCCGAAGGGTAACGGGTCGTCCTGAGCGCCGCGAAGGACCTGACGGATTGACCAAAGGACTCCGTGGCGAATGTGAGATCCTTCGCAGCGCTCAGGATGACAAGAAACTAGAACTCGACCACCAGCCCATCGTGCGCGGCTTCGAGCTTGATCTCTGAACCCCGGCCCAGGAGCTCGGCGCTCATGTGGGTGACGATGGTACGCTTCGCGCCGATGCGGGGCAGGTGATTGAGCAGCGTCGTGTAGTCGATGTGGTACTTCATGACCTTGTCGAAGAAGTAGGCTTCGCAGATGAAGAGGTCGGCGTCGCGGGCAGCCGGAATCAGCTCCTCCACCCATTCAGTGTCACCTGAATAGGTCAGCACCTTGCCGTCCGTCTCGATGCGCAGGGCATAGGAGGGTGCGCCGCTATAGTGCTTCATCAGGTAGGGCGTCACGGCGAGGCCGTTCAACTCGACCCGCTCGTGAAGCTCCAACTCGCGGATCTCCAG
>JABMNB010000759.1 GCA_013205335.1 Rhodospirillales bacterium | reverse complement strand
GTCACCCAGGCCATCACGTTGATCTGCATCTGCGGATCCTGCGGCTGGGAATAGAGGTTGAACACCTCGCCCGCGAGGAAGGTGACGCCGAATACCGCAAGCAGCGCGCGCGCCCGGCCCTCGGCGCGGGCGCGCCACAGCATCAGGCCTGCGACCGTGGCGATGCCGAGCAGCCAGAAGGTCGTGGCGAAGCGCCAGATATCCCAGCCGGGGATGCCGTCGAATGTCGTGACGCCCGTTCCCAGCAGGTAGGCCACGATGCCGTCCCATAGATAGCCGACCTTGGCCCAGGTGAAACCCGCCCACACCGAGCGCACCGCCTTGCCCGTCCAGATGAGATCGAACGGTCCGACGGCGCCTGCGTGGCCGCGCCAGGCCAGCGCCACCAGGGCGGCGGTGGCGACCATGCAGGCGAGGAACAGAGCGATCCAGGCGACGCGCCTGTGCAAGCGCGGCTCGCAGAACCAGAGGGCGGCCAGCATCGCCGGAAGGGTGGGGAACATCAGCCGCCATTCGAACAGCCAGCCGACCGAGAACAGCACCGAGACGGCCACGACCCGAGCCGCCGTCGGCCGCGCGAACCAGACCGCGCCCAGCGACATCGCGGCGAACATCACCGTGTAGCTCGGCATGATGTCCTCGTTGACGATGGCGAGGAACATCACGTGGCTGGTCGCCAGATGGAACGCGCCCGTCAGCCAGGCAATGACGCGGTCGCCTGTCATCGCGCGCGCGAGCAGGTAGGCCACGCCGGCACAGAGGCTCGCGCTGACGGCGTTCAGGATGGTGAGCTGCCGCCGCGGATCGCCCGCGAAGACATCCAGCAGATCGAGCAGCCGGCAGAGCGCGCCGTAGGCAGGATAGAAAAGATAGTTGGAGGCATAGAGCGGGGCGTTCGCCGGATCGACCACCCAGGGCTTCAGTTCGAGGCTCTTGAAGACGCCGTTGCCCGTCAGGCCGCCCTGCGCATTATCGAACCACAGGATGAGCGCGATCAGAACGGCACTGCTGCCGATCACGAGCAGTGCGAGATCGGCGAGCGTTCCCCCGGGCTTTCGGTCCCTCTGGAAAGGATCGGAAAGAGCCAAGACACTCATCCGACAGACGGACGGCTGCGGCCACGGCGCTTGCGGCAGGACGGCAGCGCGCGCACCATCCCTCCCGGCAACAAGATCGGGCGGATGGCATGTATCGAGTAACTTCCCAGTTCAAGGCGACGGTGCTGGCGCGTTTTGCAGCGGCGCTGCATCAACTCGACGACTGGAACCGCGAGCCCAACTATCTCGAGGAGGAGCGCCTCTTCCGTGCCCTGGGCTACATGAAGCGCGGGAACTTCAAGCTGGCGGAGGCAGAGCTGAAGGAACTGAGCGGCGTGTTCGCGTCCCCGCCGGACAAGAACGCCGTGGTGCCGCTGATCACGCGCGAACGCTACACCAAGGCCCTGATGCGGCGCGGGCTCGCCCAGTTGAGAGGGGAAGCGGCTTAGCGCCGCGCCAGACACGCCAGATTGCCCCATGCCGTTATTTCAGTAGCGGTTGTCGGCGGCATTCTCAACGATGGCGCAATGAAGTCGCTGAGGGGGGAAACAATTAAGAAGATCATGAGGCGCGCCGCCTGCGCGCTGGTGCTGGCCGTGGTCGCGAGCCCCGTATCGGCGCAGGGCTTTCCGTCCAGGCCTCTCAAGCTCGTGGTGCCCTATGCGCCGGGCGGCAGTGCCGATTCGGTGGCGCGCATCGTTGCCAGGAAAGTCAGCGAGAACATGAGCCAGCCGATCGTCATCGAAAATAAGGGCGGCGCCGGCTCGATCCTCGGCACCGACCTCGTGGCCAAGGCAGAGCCCGACGGCTACACGCTGCTGCTCGGCCAGTCCGGCCCGATCTCGATCAATCCGGCTGTCTAGAAGACGCTGCCCTACGACCCGGTGAAGGACTTCGCGCCGATCACCATGACGACCGCCTATCCCGATGTCCTCGTCGTCAATTCCGAGTCGCCGGCGGCGTCCAGGAAGGCCGCCGTCAGGGGGGCGATGCGCTCGGGCCGGCCGACGATCGTCGCCTGGCGGCCGCCCGAGAATTCGCACAGCGTGCGCAGCGCCAGCTCGACGAGCTGGGTGCGGCAGCCCGCGATCGCCACGGCGAAGAAATTCAGCAGGGCGCGCTTGGGCTCGTGACGGGCCTCGTGACGGGCCTGGTCGGACAGATCGTTCCATGTCGTGTCGACGATCAAGCGCGCGAGGGCCCGCGTG
>JABMNB010000758.1 GCA_013205335.1 Rhodospirillales bacterium | reverse complement strand
CTTGCCAACCAAACCGACAGCGTCGAACATCTCTTCGCTCGGCCGCCTCGTCTCATCCTGATTGACGCGCCGTTCTCACCCAGATTGTCGCGCTATACCGCGCATCCTCGTCTTGGTGGACAGTTGCGAGCAGGTCGTTGGTTTCGATGACACTGCTGCGAGCAGCCCGAAGAATGTCTGCGCCCAACTCGTCTTGAGCGGCGCGGAAGTCATGATGATTTGCGCTTCCCGAATCTTTCCCGGCGATTGGTACGGGTCGGAGACCTCGAACGCGAGCGCGCATATCCGGCTGATCGCACTGTCAGTCCGCGACGCCACACAATATCTCGAGGCTGAGAGTCGACGCCTTGGCCGACCACTTACCAAGACCACGGTGCGCAAAGTCCTGAACGGGGTCGGCCGCTCTCCCTTGGCATTGCGGTTGGCGATGTCCCTGCTGGACAAGGACGGCGGAGTGATCGATCCATCGCAATGGGCCGACCGGTTGCGTGACTCCCCGGAGCGCATCCAGGCGATGCTACACGATCGCATCCTCAAGCGGCTACGCGATGAAAACCTTCGCAAGCTTGCCATGCCGGGTTTGCTGGTCCGCCGCCTGACCGAGGAGATTATTGCCGAGGTTCTCGCCAGTGCATGCCGCCTCGATCTCGCGAAAACGTCACCTCGGGAACTGATGAACGCAGCCGTGAGGGAAGGCCAGCTCTTCCGCCGCGACCCATCCGATCCTGGCGCCCTTTGGCATCGCAGCGATGTGCGCGCCTTGATGCTGCCCGACATCGATGTAGCGCTGCCGGAGCAGGTGGCCGAAGAGGTAAATCGCGCGGCCGTCGAGTACTACGGTCGTGCCGACGACACGGTGTCCCGTACCGAGGAGCTTTATCATCGGCTGCGGCTCGATCAGCCCGCCGAAATTGTTCGGCCGCGCTGGACCGCGCAGGCCGGCAAGCTGCTCCGCTCTGCCCTGCCGGAGCTTCCGGCACGCGCTCGGGCTTTCGTCCGATCCTCCCTGGGGGGAGCGTCTCTCCAGCCGTCTGCCCAGGATGCGGGTCGCGCTGGCGACCCGCCTCCGATTGGTGTTGATGACCTGAGGGGCGTCGTGCGGCGCGATTTGCAACAAGGCCGCTTCGAAGAAGCGCTGCGGACACTGCAGCAGAAAACGGCCGACCGGCTCGATGGCGACCTGGGAGACATCTACGCAGAAACTCAGGTGGCGCTTGGCCAGCACGACCAGCTGATCTCCGAGGTCGAGGGACTGCAAGGACCACTGGCATCGAACAACCCCGACATTAGGGCGGGCATTGAAGCTGCCGCTGCGGGCGTGCTCGAAGGGCGCAACCTTCTCCAGGAGGCGCTCCATCGTTGGCAGGCCGCCCGTGAGGCAGCCGTTGGCTCGACCGATGACGAATTGATGTTGCGACTTTCCAGCCATATCGGCGTCCTGCGTGTCGGTCGAAAGCTTCTCCGGTCCGACGTACGGCGCGACGAACTAAAACGCGCATGTCAGCTCGCCGAGCAACTCCAGCGGCAACTTCTGGAGCGGGCTGTCGTCCTACGAGAAACCGTCGCCGAGCTGTCGGAGCTTTGGCTGGAGGCTGCCAACAGTCCGTATCGATACATTCTCCAGATGCTATTTTCCGGGCTGCTTCGCCTGCGGGAGGCGTTCCCGAGCGCGCGTGATGACCAGAAGCGGACTGAGCAGATTAGCCTCGAGCTGTTCGGGCAAACCCTCCAAAGGGTCGATGATTTGAACGCCTATGCCGAAAAGTTCTCTTATGGGCCGCCGAGCGAAGTCGCCAAATTGATCAGAGTGCTGCGCGACGAGGTCGACTGGACTTTGGAGCGCGCGGCCTTGCGCGGCCAGCGATGATCGCCTCGACGAATACGCTCCGTCGCAATCTCTTCACGGTCCGAAGAGTAACAATATCATAAAGCTACTTTCACGTGTGTTGTGCTCCCGCAACAGTGTACACTTGAAAGGAAGAAAGGATACAACCCTTAATTGACGAGGGTGGCAAAGCAGGGGGCACCGATGGCACGACGCAATGTCGAAGAGCTGAAGGCGTATCTTGAAACCATCACCAGCAAGCGCGGCGGCCTCGACTGGCTGACAAGCGAGGCTCCGACGATCGCCGGCCCGGAGGTGGAGGCTCCGGCGATGGCCGTGGCGAGCGGCGGGCTGGAAAGTATGCCGATCGTTCCCACACGGGCCGACGCGATGGAAGGGCTGAAGAAGCTTAGCCTTGGCCAGCAGCCATCGGCGATCGAGATGGCCGGCATGGAGGCGATTATCCTTCCCGACCTCCGCCCGGCGATGACGATCGTGGACGGCGATTTCACGGTGACCCATCCGCTATGGATGCCGATTTTCACGCCCGAGGTGCGGACGCGGATGCGTCAGGCGATTCCGTCAATCGGCCGGATCGAGATGCCCGGCAACACCCGGTACCCTTACGGTGGGACCGGCTTCGTGGTCGGCAAGGGGCTGATCATGACCAACCGGCACGTCGCCGAGATCTTTGCGCGTGGCATTGGCGATCGGCATGTCGGCTTCATTCCCGGTGCGGCGGCGAGCATCAATTTTGGTCGAGAGGACAACGGCGACGACGGCATTAACTTCCGGGTCCGCAGGATCATCATGATCCATCCCTACTGGGATATGGCTCTGCTGGCGGTGGACAGCGACAGCTCGCTACCGTCGCCGCTCAAGCTGTCGCTCCACGATGCACGCGACCTCAGCGACCGCGATATCGCGGTGGTCGGCTATCCTGCCTTCGACTCGCGCAATTCAACGGACGTGCAGAACAAGGTCATGGACGGCCTGTACAACGTCAAGCGCCTGCAGCCGGGTGAACTCAAGGGCGGCAAGGCGACAGCCAGCTTCGGTAAGGTGCTGAGAGCGGCAACGCACGACTGCTCCACGCTAGGCGGAAACTCGGGCTCGGCGCTGGTCGACCTCACGACGGGCGAAGTGCTCGCGCTGCATTTCGGCGGTGAGTACAAGAAGCAGAATTACGCCGTCCCCGCGGCCGCGCTCGGCCACGATTCGCGTGTCATCGATGCCGGCGTGCAGTTCGCTGGTTCGGCGTCGGGCGGGGCAAATGAATGGCAGGGCTGGTGGAACGAAGCCGATAGCTCGGAGGCTAGCGTTGGCGGAGACGCCACCGATGGTGATGACAGCGGCGGTAGCGATGGGACGACGCGGGCCGCCGGCGGCGGGCAGCACCCGCCTGTGCCGCCGGCGCAAGGCGGTATGGCAGTCGGCGGCAGCGTCACCTTCGAGTTACCGTTACGCATCACCGTGTCGCTCAGAACCGAGCCTGTCGCCACCCTTCGCTCTACCGAGACGCCGGAGATGGCCGGCCTCGAGGCGCTGAAGGAGCCAGATCACGATAAGAACTATTCGACTCGCAAAGGATACAGTGACGATTTCTTGAATTCGAAGAACCTTGAGCCATTGGCCGTTGTACCGATGCCGGACGCGGCGGATTCGAAGGTTCTGGCCGTGACCAAAGCCGGTGCCAAAGTGTTGCACTATCAGAACTTCTCGCTGCGAATGCATGCGACGCGCCGGCTGGCGCTGGTGACGGCCTCGAACGTTACCAAGGAGAGGAAGCTCCGGAAGCCCGAACCCTCCGGCGACTATACGCGGCGCGGGCTGAGCGGCTTGGGCAAGAATGACCAGGAGAAGTGGTTCCTCGACGATCGACTGGAGGCCCGGTATCAATTGCCGGACGTGTTCTTCACCAAGGACCGCACAGCCTTCGACAAGGGCCATATCGTGCGACGTGACGATGTGGCCTGGGGCAATAGCTACGCTGCTCTGCGACGTGCCAATGGCGACACTTATCACGTGACCAACTGCTCGCCGCAGGTTGCGGGCTTCAACCGGTCTACCCTGGGTGAGGACAACTGGGGCGACCTTGAGAATCTCGTCCTGTCGGAGGCCGCCAACGAGCGACTGTGCGTTTTCGCCGGTCCGGTACTGCGCGCCCACGACACGATATTCGTCGGCAAGGGAGACGACGGCACGGCCTTGCGTGCCCGCATTCCCTCCGAGTATTGGAAGGTCGTGGTGGCTCGCAGCGAGGGCGAGCTGGCGGCCTACGGTTTCGTCCTGGATCAAGACCTGTCTGATGTGCAGTTCACCGAATTCGCGGTGCCGGCGAACTTCGTCAAGACCATGCGATCGATCGAAGAGATCGCCGAGATGACGAGCGTGAGGTTCGACAAGGTCATTGTCGATGCCGACCAGCACGACACCGTGAGAGGCGAGGAGCTGGCTGCGCGGGCGAGTATCCAGCGCAAGTAAAAACGGGGGCTGGCAAGGACTTGCCGCACCGCGTCAATCGGTCGGCGGCGAGTTGCTTCGCTTAAACTCTCGGATCCTGTCTTGTCTTCGTGGACTGGATTTCCAAGAGTCTGGCACTACGAAATCAAATCCGCGAACTCCTCGAACACCGCGTCGTAGACGGCGCGCTTGAAGGGCACGATCAGCGTCGACAGTTCACCGGGTGCGATCCAGCGCCAGGCAACGAATTCCTGGTCGTGCGCGGCGATGTCGATGTCGGCATCGGTGCCGGCGAAGGAAAGCGCGAACCACTTCTGCGCCTGGCCGCGCCAGCGGCCCTTCCAGTAGGCGGGCCGCCGCTCCTCCGGCACCTCGTAGGAGATCCACCCGGCGCTCTCGCGCAGCAGCAGCGCCCTGGT
>JABMNB010000757.1 GCA_013205335.1 Rhodospirillales bacterium | reverse complement strand
GCCTTGGCCCAGCCCAGCATCCGCGGCAGGTACCAGGTGCCGCCCGATTCGGGCAACACGCCGCGCTTGGCGTAGGACGCAGCAAGCTTGGCCGATTGGCCCATCACCCGGATGTCGGCGCCGAGCGCCAGGTCCAGACCATAGCCGGCCGCCGAGCCATTGAGTGCGGCGATCACCGGCTTGTCCATCGCATGCAGTACCGGCGGCGGCGTGTTGCGCAGGTCGATGTTGGTGGGCGTGGCGCCCGAACCGACACTGAGGTTGTCCTTGCCTTTGGATTGCGCCTCGAGGTTGAGCCCGGCGCAAAAGGCTCGGCCGGTGCCGGTCAGGATCACCACCCGCACGACGGGATCCTCGCTGGCACGGACCAGGGCCTCGGTGAGCTGCTTCAGCATCGGCCCCGAGATGGTGTTCATGCGCTGCGGGGCGTTCAGCGTGACGGTCGCGATGGCGCCGTCGACCCCGTAGAGCAGCTCGTCCGGCATTACCGCTGGTGTAGGCTGGGCCGCAAATTGGCTCATGTTTCCTCCCTCCGCCGTATGCCGCTATGGTGGCGCAGGAGAACACGACACGCCATGCAAAACCGTTTCATCGACCTTTACAGCGACACCAAGACCAAGCCGTCCCCCGGCATGCGGAAGGCGATGGCCGACGCCGAAGTCGGCGACGAACAGAAGATGGAGGACCCCACCGTCAACCGCCTGCGGGATCGCATCTGCGAGCTTCTCGGCAAGGAAGACGCGGTATTCCTGCCCAGCGGCACCATGGGGAACCAGATCGCCATCCGCGTGCACTGCCGTCTGGGCGACGAGGTGATCGCCGATCGCACCGCCCATATCATCAATGCCGAGGCTGGCGGCACCGCCGCCAATGCCGGCGTCATGATCCGCATGGTCGACGGCCCCTACGGCGTGTTCACCGGCGAACAGGTCGAGGCCGCGCTGCGCGATCCCACCAGCCGCCACGCGCCGCGCTCGCGGCTGGTGTCGATCGAGAACACCTCCAATGGCGGCTGCGGCACGGTCTGGCCGCTCGCCACCATGCAGGGCGTCACCAAGGTCGCCCGCGGCGCAGGCCTCAGCCTGCACATGGACGGCGCGCGCCTGGCCAATGCCTGCGTGCAGTCCGGCGTCAAGGCGAGCGACTACGCCGCCTGCGTCGACTCGCTGTGGCTGGACTACACCAAGGGCCTGGGCGCGCCGGTCGGCGCCAGCCTGGCGGGCTCGAAGGAGTTCATCAAGGAAGCCTGGCGCCAGAAGCAGATGTTGGGCGGCTCGATGCGCCAGTCCGGCATCATTGCCGCCGCGGCGCTCTATTCGCTCGAGCACAATTGGGAGCGCCTCGCCGAGGACCATGACAATGCCCGGCATCTCTCCGAAGGCCTCGCCAACATCAAGGGCCTGAAGATCGACGTGCCGCGCATGGAGACCAACCTCGTCTTCTTCGAGGTCACCAAGCCCGGCTGGACGCCGCTGCGACTGGTCGAGGCATGTAAGGAGCGCGGGGTCGGCATGGGCACCGCCGCCGGCAACCGCATCCGCGCCGTCACCCATCTCGACGTCAACCGCGCCGACATCGACAGCGCCCTCAAGGTGATCGGCGACGCGCTGGCCGCCTAGGATCTCTCCGGCGCGCTCGAATCACCGCCACCAACCTCATGCTGAGGAGCGCTCCGCAGGAGCGCGTCTCGAAGCATGGGCACACGCACCACGTTCGTTGCCCACCCTTCGAGACGGCGCGCTTCCGCACGCCTCCTCAGGGTGAGGTGGATTGGCCAACTTGAGATGGGAAATATCTGAGGGTCTCGCAGGACCTACGGCACCGCGTGGCCGCGGCGGACCCATTCCTGGACCAGGAAACGGACGTCGAAGATCGGCTTGCTGTCGTAGCCCTTGCCGACCCAGCAGAACTGGCGCTGATCGAGGCTGCGACCTTCGACCAGGCGAACTCCGGCCTCCAGCTCGCCGCGCCGCGCGAGGGCGACGGCCTGCAATCCCCGCAGCGTGTCGCGCAGGCAGGCGGCGTCCTTGGCGGGCAGCTGCGCCAGCTCGCGCGGAAGCGGACGGGCGGCCGCCTCGATCTCGCCCGCAGCGCCGTCCCAGGCGAGCGCATCGGCCACCTCGACCAGGCGCCGGCTGGCTTCCTGGGCATCGGTGTTCTGGCGCAGCCCCACGAGCGTCGGGACGTCTGTCCGGTCGCCCTGCTCACGCAGCAGCACGACGCCGACGAAGATGTCGGAGACGCCGAAAGCGCCGGCGCTGCCAGCCACGAAGTCGCGCAGCATCGCCTTCGCCCGGTCGACCTGCCCCTGCATCAGCAGGAGCCGCAGCGCCGGAAGGTCCTTGCCGGGAAACACGTGGAGATAGGCATCGAGCGCCGCTGCAGCACGCTCCGTCAGGCCGGCATTCTGCTGCGCCTCGATGACGTGAAGGACGGGACCGGCGTCTAGGTCGACCGCCGCCGGCTCCGCTTCCATCAGTGCGCGGGCATCGACCGCATTGCCGTCGAGCACCAGAGCGATCAACTGGAGTTGCGCCCGCAGTTTGGGATTGATGCGATCCAGGATCTCCCGTTCGGGGCCGGCGAGCCCGGCCAGTCTCCGGGAGAACGTCGAGCGGGGATAGATCGCCAGGAACGACACGGCCCAATCCACACCTAGGGCCTTGGCTGCCGCCTCGTCGATCGGCGCCCCCGCCGCCACACGCGCGAGGATGAGGGACTGCCGCACCCCGTGCCAAGCGAGCGCCGGCGCGTTGTTGCGACGCGCGAGATCGGTCGGGGCATCGGCCGCCAGGATCGCGGCATTCGTGAGATCGATGCCGTTTTCGCGCACGCTCTTGTCGAAGATGGCGATCAGCTGCTCGATCAGCTCGACCGAAGCAGGCCCCGCGGTCGCGCCGGCCACCGAGTCCGCGAGGGCCACGAGATAGGGCTGCCCCAGGGGCGTGCCGCCGGGTTGTGCCGTCAGCTTGAAGGCCGACTGCCAGTAGACGCTGCGCGCCTGCCAGTGCCGCGCAAAGCCGCGATCGAGCGTCCAGTCGCAATCGCCATAATCCACCGACACGCGGCGGTCGGGTGACAATTGCCGCGGCTCGACCGACTCGACGACCTTGCGGACGAGGCGTTCCACCTCGGCACTGTCGCCGCGGCGGCTGGCCACGACCGCGAGGCGCGCCAGGATCTCCGGACCGGCCGGGGCACGGCGCGTGGTCTGGGTCATGCTACCAGCCGCCCGCTGCTCCGCCTCGGCCGAGGCCCCGAGATCGGCCAGCCTCAACCCCATCGCGGCATCGAGCTCGGGCGCGGTCAGGCGCATTGCCACCTGCCGGGCCAGGGAACGGTGGCCATGCTGGCACAGCCAGTCGACGCCGACGCTGCGATTGACGATGCCCGCCGCTTCGCCGACGCCCGGCTGCATGGACTGGAAGAACCAGCTCATGGCATCCGCGTCGTTGGCGCGCATGAGCTGAAGGAAGTACTGCTTGTTCACGCCCTCACCGGACGACAGGCCGGAATACTGCCGGTCGAGCAGGAAGATGCGCTGCAGATCATCCCGCCCCTCTGCCAGGGTCCTGGCCGCGCCCAGTCCGACTTCGATGACTTCACGATCGACCGATGCGGATTTCTCCGCGAGCGCCTCGTCGATGGCCCTCAGCCGGTCGGCAGCCTCGTATTGGCGATGGGTCGATGGCAGGGACAGCAGCGCCAGATAGCCCTCGACCTGCAGCCGCCGCTTCAGGTCGGCATTCGTCTCGCGCTGCGCCTTGTCAAGATGCGTATCGACCAGCTCGGTGGCACGGCTGAGCGTCGTCCGGTCGGCCCGCGATTGCGCCAGGCCGACAGAAGCGAAGCAGTGCACTCCCAAGGCCGCAGCCAAGGCAGACTTGATCCAAACCCGAATTTTCATCGTCGATGCTGGTCGCCCAAACCGGTGTATGATGGGGGTTAACGAACGACTGAGTGCATTTGGTGGCAAAGATTACAACAGACCGGCCGGTTCGGCGCCCCATCCCATCCCGTACCGGCGGGACCCGATGAACGCGCCGCTCAAGCTCGGTCATTCGATCACGCGTCGTGAAGACCAGCGCTTCCTGACCGGACGCGGGCGCTATACCGACAATACCGCGCCGGCCGACGCGCTCGCCGTGCTGTTCGTGCGCTCGCCGCATGCACATGCCCGCATCGCCGGTATCAACACGGAAGCGGCGCTGGCCTTGCCCGGCGTCGCCGCAATCTACACGGCGCAGGATCTCGTGGCCGACAAGATCGGCCATTTACCGGCCATCAGCGAGATCAAGGACGAGGCCGGCAATCGCCATCACGAACCGGCGCACCTGCCCATGCCGGTCGGCAAGGTACGCCATGTCGGCGACATCGTCGCCATGATCGTGGCCGGCACGATCGACCAGGCGCGCGACGCGGCCGAGGCGCTCGATATCGACTATGAGGTACTGCCCGCCATCGTCACGGCCGCGCAAGCGCTCGCCCCGGATGCGCCGCTGATACACGACGACGTTCCCGGCAATCTGATGTGCCGCTGGGGCAAGGGCGACGGCGCGGCAACGGAGGCTGCATTCGAGCGCGCCGCGCATGTCACGACCCTGTCCATCCGTTCGCCGCGCCAGATCGTGCACTACCTGGAGACGCGGGCCGCCTGGTCGAGATACGACGCCGACGAAGACCTCGTCACCGTCACCTTCTCCTCGCAGGGCGTGCAGGTCCCGCACCGCCTGATGTGCGAGCGCGTGCTCGGCGTGCCGAAGGACAAGTTACGGCTCATCACCGAGGACGTCGGCGGCGGCTTCGGGCCGAAATATCCGATCTACGCCGAATCGACGCTGATCGCGTGGGCGACGCGCAAGCTCGGCCGCGGCTTGCGCTGGACCTGCGAGCGCGCCGAACTCGCGCTGGCCGACAGCCAGGCCCGCGACCTCGTCGCCACGGCGGATCTCGCGCTCGACGCCGGTGGCCGTTTCATCGGCCTGCGCGTGAAGGCCCAGGCCAACTACGGCGCCTATGTCTCGATGTTCGCCCCGACCATCCCGACCACGGGGCTCGCCAAGGTCATCTCCGGCCTTTACCGGATTCCCGCGATCCGCATGGACTTCGACTGCGTCTTCAGCAACACCGTGCCGGTCGATGCCATCCGCGGCGCCGGAAAGCCCGAGGCGCTGTTCCTTCTGGAGCGTCTCGTCGACATCGCCGCCCACGAGACCGGCCGCTCTCCGGTCGAGCTGAGGCGCATCAACCTGCTGCGTGCCGACGAGATGCCTTACGCGACGGCCAGCGGCTACACGTACGATGCCGCCGATTGCATCAAGCTGTTCGATACCGCCCTCTCTGTCGCCGACGAGCCCGGCTTCACGGCCCGGCGCCGCGCGAGCGAAGCCGCGGGCAAGCGGCGCGGTCTGGGCCTTTCCTGCCACCTGCATGGCACCGGCGGCATCGCCGACGAGCATGTCGTCGTGAACGCCGAGGCCGGCCGTCTCGTCGCGCGGGTCGGCTCGCAGAGCCAGGGCCAGGGTCACGAAACCGTATTCGCGCAGATCCTCTCTGCCGCGCTCGACGTCCCGGTCGATCGCATCGATATCCGCCAGGGCGATACACGCAGCATCCCGCGCGGCGGCGGCACCGGCGGGTCGTCCTCGACCATCATCAGCGGCACCACCTTGAAGCGTGCCGCCGATGTCTTGATCCAGCGCGGCCGCGACCTCGCCGCCGAACGGCTCGAGACCTCGCCCGCGGACATCGCCTATCGCGACGGCGCCTTCGAGGTCGTGGGCACCGACCGGCGTGTCGGCCTGTTCGAGCTGGCGGCCTGGAAGCCGTTCGACGGCGACGCGGTGTTCGCCGACAGGATGGAGTCGTTCCCGACCGGGGTCATGGTCTGCGAGGTCGAGGTCGACCCCGAGACCGGCGCGACGCGCGTCGACCGGTTCCTGGCCGTCGCCGATTGCGGCCCGGTCGTGAATCCCCGGCTCCTCGCCGGCCAGATGCATGGCGGCATCGTGCACGGTCTCGGCAATGCCCTGATGGAAGAAGCGCTCTACGACGAGGAGACCGGCCAGCTGCTGAGCGGCACACTGATGGACTATGCCTTGCCGCGTGCCGACGACGTGCCTCCTCTCGAGGTCGAGACGATCGTCACGCCTTCGCCCAACAACCTGCTGGGCTTCAAGGGCGTCGGCGAGCTGCCGACCAACGGCGCGCCGGCAGCGCTGGCCAATGCCATTCTCGATGCGCTGCGACCGCTGGGTGTCCGGCACGTCGACATGCCGCTGACGCCGCACCGGATCTGGATGGCTCTCCAGCGCGGCTGATCAGGCCTGCAGCAGATCGAAGAGACCGCGGCCGCCGACATAGAGGCCGGCGAGGATGACGAAGACGGCAAACAGCATCGTGAGAGCGCCCTTGCGGCGGGCGAGGATGGCGTTGGCCTTCGTCCCGGCCACCGCCCCGGCCACACCGCCCGCCACCAGCAGCCCAGCTATCTGCCAGTCGACCAGTCCCGACCAGGCATAGCTCGCCGCCGCGGTCATGCCGAAGGCGGTCACCGCCACCAGCGATGCGCTGGTCGCGTCCTCCAGTTTCATGTCGGTCGCCAGGATGAGGCCCGGAACGATCAGGAATCCGCCGCCGATGCCGAAGAAGCCCGACAGCAGGCCGACGCCCGCGCCCAGCACGACGAGCCGCGGCAGCATGTACGCGGCGTTCTCGCGCGTCAGCCACGCCGACTGGCGCCCACCCGTGTCCTTGGGGCGCAGCATCATCAGGCCGACGACGATCATCAACACGCCGAACAGCGCCACGAGCTTCTGGCCGTCCATCTCCTTGCCGAGGGCGGCGCCTGCGAATGCGCCGCCGACGCCGGCAAGGCTGAACACGATGGCGCAAGGCCAGCGGATCGGCGCCTTGCGCGCGTGCAGCGCAAGGCCCGCCGCGGCATTGACGGCGACGGCGAAGGCCGCTGTGCCGATGGCGACATGCGGCGACGGCATGCCGACCGCATAGAGCAGCAGCGGCACCGCCAGTATGGAGCCGCCGCCGCCGATCAAGCCGAGCACGAGGCCGACCACACCGCCCGAGGCGAGCGCTGCGACCTGGGTGATCATCACGCCAGCGCCTTCCGCGCTAAGCGGTTCCACGGCATCACGGCCAGCAGTTTCGCCATGCCGCACCAACCCGTGCTGCCGGCAAAGACGAGGCCCGCGCCCACGAAAGCCGAGACCGCGAGGAATGCCGGCGCGATCCAGAGGCCGAGGACCACGCCCAGCAAGACCAGGCTGCCGGCTACGATCTGGACTTGCCTCATTATCTCGATCGGCTGGCTCCGGTCGGCCGAGATCGGCAGCCCGGCGCGCTTCCACGCTTCCAGCCCGCCCTCGAGCAGGTAGGCCTCGCATCCCGCTGCGTCGCCGAGGCGGGCAGCGTTGGCGCCGGTACGGGCGCCGGAGCGGCAATGAAAGATGACCGCCTTCGCGCCGGGCGCTTCCACGCTCCGCAAAGTAGAGAGCGGCGCATGCTGTGTGCCCGGGATGTGCTCGCGCGCCCTTTCGTCGGCCTCGCGCACGTCGACCAGGACGGCGCCTTCGGCGATGAGCTGCCGCGCCTTGGCGGCATCGATGATTGGCAGGGACATGATAGTTCCTTTCCGCGCGGCTCTTCAGTCCGCGCAATAGAGTCGGTGAAGCGTCGAAAGCAGCGTCTCGATCCGTTCGTCCGAGATCCGGTACCAGACGGTCTGGGCCTCGCGCCGGAAGGCGACGATCCCCTCCTCCCGCATGCGTGCGAGATGCTGGGACAGCGCCGACTGCGACAGGCCGACTTCGGCCGCGAGATTGCCGACAGTCGCCTCCCCCACCTCCACGAGCTTGCAGAGGATGAGCAGGCGCCGGTCATTGGCGAGCGCCGCAAGGATGCCCGCCACTTCGCCGGCTTTCGCCTGTAACGCCTTGGGATCGAGGATTTGTGCTGTTTTCATTTTAGGTATTGCTAATTTAGACATCTCTAATATATATGTCAAGGACGCAAAGGAGAAATCCATGGAACTCAAGCCGATCATCGACGCCTTCTTCGACGAGGCGACCAATACGGTGACCTATCTGGTCACCGACCCCGAGACGCGACGTGCCGCGATCATCGACCCGGTGCTCGATTACGACCACAAGTCCGGGAAGGCTTCGACCAAGTCGGCGGAGCGCGTCCTCGCCAAGGCCAAGGAACGGCAGGCCTCCGTCGACTGGATCCTGGAAACGCATGCCCATGCCGATCATCTGACGGCAGCACCGCTGTTGAAGACGCGCACGGGAGCCAGCGTCGTCATTGGCCAGCACATCCGCGACGTGCAGAAGATCTTAAAGAAGGTGTTCAACGCGGCGGACGTGAGCGAGGACGGACGCGAGTTCGACCGGCTCGTCGCGGACGGCGAGACGCTGCCGCTCGGCGACCTCACTATCGAGGTCATGCATCTGCCCGGCCACACCCCTGCCGACGTCGCCTACCGGATCGCGGATGCCGTATTCGTGGGCGACACGATCTTCATGCCCGACTACGGCACCGCGCGGGCCGACTTTCCGGGCGGCGACGTGGCCACCCTCTATCGCTCGATCCGGCGGCTGCTCGCGCTGCCGCCCGAGACGCGCCTCTTCATGTGCCACGACTACAAGGCGCCCGGTCGCGATCGGTATGCCTGGGAGACGACCGTCGCGGAGCAACGGGCGCACAACGTCCATGTCCATGACGGTGTGACCGAGGCCGAATTCGTCGCGATGCGCACCAAGCGCGATGCCTCGCTGGCAGCCCCCGTGCTGCTCCTGCCCTCGGTTCAGGTCAACATCCGGGCCGGCCACCTGCCGCCGCCGGACGACAATGGCCAGAGCTATCTCAAGATACCGGTGAAACTCGTCGAAGCGTGAAGATTGGCAGCATGCCCCGCTCCCGCTAGGGTCGCCCCAAAGGGAGAAGAAACGCATGTCCAAGAAATCGGTCGCCGCGCTGGCGGGCGCACTCGTCGTGCTCGCCACCTCGGCTTTTGCCCAGTCGGCCTGGCCCAACAAGCCCATCAAGCTGGTCGCGCCCTATCCGCCGGGCGGCCAGACCGACGTGGTGTCTCGTTATTTCGCCGAGAAGCTCTCGGCGGTACTCGGCCAGCAGGTCATCGTCGACAACAAGCCCGGCGCCAACGGCATGGTCGGCATGGAGATCGTGAAGAACCTGCCGGCCGACGGCTACACCTTCGTCTACGTGAACTCGTCGATGATGTGCATCAACCCCTACGTCTACAAGAAGATGCCCTATGACGGCTTGAAGGATTTCATGCCCGTGACGCAGCACGGGCTGGCGCCTCTCGTGATGTCGACGCCGCCGGCCCTGGGGTTGAAGTCGGTGAAGGAATTCGTCGCCTGGGCCAACGAGCGCAAGGGCAAGGTCAACTTCGCCTCGTTCGGCAATGGCTCGTCCTCGCACATCTGGGGCGAGATGCTGAACCAGGCCGAAAAGCTCGACATGACCCACGTGCCCTACAAGGGCGCCGGTCCCGCGGTGCAGGATACGGTCGCCGGCCACATCCCGATGACCATTCAGGATCTCGCCTCCAGCGGCGGCGCGATCTCGGGCGGCAAGCTGACGCCGCTGGCGGTCACCTCCGCCCAGCGCTGGCCGCGCCTGCCCAACGTGCCGACCTTCGAGGAAGCCGGCTACAAGATCAACCTGACCGGCTGGAATGGCGTCATGGCGCCGGCCGGCACGCCCAAGGAGATCGTCGAACGGCTGAGCGCGGAGATCCGCAAGCTGGTGCAGACCCCGGAGGGCAAGGAGAAGCTCCTCGACATGGGCCTGATCGCCACCGGCACGACGCCCGCGGAGATGACCGAGATCATGAAGACCGGCTGCGCCGCCTGGGGCGACGCCGTGAAGCGCGCCGGCATCCAGCCGGAGTGAGTTGATTGCGAGACAGGCCTCGCCTGCGGTGCGGCGGGGCCTCTTGAGCGAAGCCGGTTCTAGACGCCGGCGGAGATCCTGCCTGATCCACATCAAGGAATGGAGGGCGTCCCCATGCGAACGTAGCGCATGGGGACACGCATCCTGATCCTGAACGGCCATCCCGACACTGCCCGCAAGGGCCTGTGCGGCGCCCTCGCCGACGCCTATGCCGACGGCGCCGTATCGGCCGGCCACACGGTCGACCGGCTCGACATTGGGGCGCTGCATTTCGACCTGCTTCGCTCCCAAGCCGAGTTCGAGACAGGAAGGGCACCGCCCGAGATCGCGGCAGCGCAGGAGGCGATCCGGCGGGCCGATCACCTGGTGGTCATCTTCCCTCTGTGGCTGGGCGACATGCCGGCACTGCTCAAGGGCTTCTTCGAGCAGACGCTGCGGCCGGGCTTCGCTTTCGACTATCGCCCCAACGGCTTTCCGCTGAAGCATCTCGGCGGACGGAGCGCCCGGATCGTCGTCACCATGGGCATGCCGGCGATCGTATACCGCTGGTACTTCCGCGCGCACGCGGTGAAGAACCTGAAACGCAACATCCTGGGCTTCGTGGGCTACGGGCCGGTGCGCGACACGATCGTGGGTGGCGTCGCGTCAGCCAAGCCCGGAGCAATCGCCCGCCACTTCGACGCAATACGCGCCCTCGGCCGGGCCGCGCGCTGAACTCAGCGCCGCGACAGACGATCGAGGGCCGCCGCGATCGATTCGCGCGTCGCGGCGGGCTGCTCGGCGATGGCATGCCCCAGCAGGT
>JABMNB010000756.1 GCA_013205335.1 Rhodospirillales bacterium | reverse complement strand
GCTGCGCGATGCTCCTCAGGGTGAGGTTATCGGGCCCGTTCATAGCCTGTTGTTTTAGCTGCTTTCATTTCGAGTCGGACTCTGAGGAGCATGCCGAAGGCATGCGTCTCGAAGGATAGGCAACAAACGCGGTGCTCGCGCCCATGCTTCGAGACGCGCTCCTGCTGAGCGCTCCTCAGCATGAGGTTGGTGTTGGTGATTCTGCCGTGCTCGGAAAGACTTCACCGCCCGCGGAAAGCCCGCGCGAGCTGGTCGCTCAGCGGCTTCAACAGGAACGACGCCACGGTGCGCGGGGTGGTCTCGATGAACGCCTCGACCGGCATGCCGGCCAGCAACTGGAGACCTTCGAGGCGGGACAGTTCACCTTCGGAAACGCGGATGCGCACGGAGTAGTAAGGCTCGGTCGCCTTGTCCTCCTGCGTGACATCGGCGCCGATATGGATCACCTCGCCGTTGACTTCGGGTGTCGTCTGCTGGTTGAAGGCCGCAAAGCGCAGGACGGCATGCTGCCCGATACGGATTTGATCGATATCCTGCGGCGGCACCTTGGCATCGACGATCAGCGAGTCGGAGTCCGGCACGATCAACATGAGAGGTTCGCCCGCCTGGACGACGCCGCCGACCGTATGGACGTTTCGCTGGAACACCCTGCCGGCCTGCGGCGACACGAGATCGATGCGCTTCAGCTGATCGTCGGCGGCGATGCGTCGCTCGCTCATCTCGGATTTCTTGGCCCGGATCTCGGCCAGTTCCTTGCCCACTTCGCTGGCGAGATCCTGGTCGATCTGATGAATCTTGAGCTCCAGCTCGGCGATGCGTCCGCGGCCCTGCGCCAGGGATGCGACCAGGGCGGATCGCTCGCCTTCCATGCGGGCCGAATCGCGCTCGAGCGTGGTGACGCGGCTGATCGGCACGAGGCTTTGCTTCCAGAGGGTGCGAACGCCTTCCAGTTCCTGCGCCAGCAGCTTGAGCTCTTTGCCCTTGGCGGCTTCCTGGGCCTGCGTGCCTTCGATCTGGAGATTGAGCTGCTTGATCTGTTCGCGGAGCTGCGCCTTCTGGCCGTCGCGCGCCGTCCGACGCATCTCGAACAGTCTCTGCTCGCCGGTCATCAGTCGTGCGATCTCGGGGTCGCTCGCCCGCGACGTCAGGTCGGGCGGAAACTCGACGGTCGCGTCGTTGTCGCGTTCCGCCTCGAAGCGCGCCTGGCGGGCCGCCATTTCCTCGAGCGCCTTGGTCACGATGCCAAGATTGGCCTTGGCCTGGGTTCCGTCGAGCCGGACGACGACGTCGCCCTGCTTCACCCGGTCGCCCTCCTTGACCAGCAGTTCGCCGACGACGCCTCCGGTCGGGTGCTGGATCTTCTTGACGTTGGTGTCGACGACCAGCTTGCCGGACGCGATCACCGCACCGGACAGTTGTGTCATGGCCGCCCACCCGCCGACCCCGAAGACCAGGAGGAAGCAGGCCGCCAGGCCGATCACGAGAGGCTTGCGGGTAGCGGCCGAAATGGACACGGGCTTGTTGTTCATGACGGCTCTCGTGTACGCACCGCCGGGGCCCGAAGGGCAGTGGGCGGGGCCGCAGTCGTCGGCGGCGGCGACGCGGCCTTCAGCGTCTCGCGCAGGACGGCGTCCTTGGGTCCGAACGCCTGCTGCTTGCCGCCGCGCATCACCAGAAGCTGGTCGACGGCGGCCAGGGCGCTCGGCCGATGGGCGATCACGATGGCGATGCCGCCGCGTGACCGGACGGACATGATGGCCTTGGTCAGGGCTTCCTCGCCGTCATGGTCGAGGCTGGAATTGGGTTCGTCGAGCACCACGAGGAAGGGATCGCCGTAGAGCGCCCGCGCCAGGCCGACCCGCTGGCGCTGTCCGGCCGACAGGGCGGTGCCACCCTCGCCCATCTCGGTCTCGTAGCCATTGGGCAGGCCGAGGATCAGCTCGTGCACGCCGGCGGCCTGCGCCGCCGCGATCACCTTCGCGGCGTCGGGCTCGGGCTCCAGCCTGGCAATGTTCTGCGCGACCGTACCCGAGAACAGTTCCATGTCCTGGGGCAGATAGCCGATATGCTCGCCCAGCGCCTCGGACGACCATTGATCGAGCGTGGCACCGTCGATCCGCACCTTGCCGGAGACAGGCCGCCAGACGCCGACGAGAGTGCGGGCGAGCGACGACTTGCCCGAGGCGCTGGGGCCGATGATGCCGAGCCCCTGCCCGGCCTTCAGGCCGAAAGCGATGTCGCGGGCGACCAGCATGTTGACCCCGGGGGGCGCCACGCTGACGGATTCGACAGATAGCGTGGCCGTCGGCCTGGGCAGCGCCATGACGTCACGGTCTTCGGGGATCCGGGCCAGCAGATTGTTGAGCCGGTGCCAGCTCTGGCGGGCCGACACGAAGACACGCCACTGGGCGATTACCTGCTCGATCGGCGCCAGGGCGCGGGCCGACAGGATGGAACCGGCGATGATGATGCCGG
>JABMNB010000755.1 GCA_013205335.1 Rhodospirillales bacterium | reverse complement strand
GCTGCGCGATGCTCCTCAGGGTGAGGTTATCGGGCCCGTTCATGACCTGTTGTTTTAGCTGCTTTCATTTCGAGTCAGACTCTCAGGATGAGGTGGTTTTCGGGAACTTATGAGGCAATGCCTCTAGCCGCAGCACGCCGTTCGTGGTGCCAGGTGTAGAGACCCGAGGCCACGATCACGGCGGCGCCGGCGAGGGTCCAGTGGTCGGGAATGTCGCCGAACACGATCACGCCCAGGATCGTGACGAAGACGAGCAGCGTGTAGCTGTAGGGTTGAACCGAACCCGCCTCGGCATAGTCGAGCGCCTTGATCAGCGCGTAGTGCGCCAGCGCGCCCAGAGAGGCGATGGCGATCAGCAGGGCCCAACCCGTGGCGTCCGGCCAGATCCATTGCCATGGTCCGATCAGGGTCGTGACGCCAAACGCCACGAAGGCCGACCAGACGAGCGTCGTGTCGGGCGTGTCGGTGCGCGAGCAGAGGCGGATCAGGATCTGGTAGGCGCCCCACAGGATGGCGCCCGCCAGGGGCAGCAGGAGCGCCCAGTCGAGTTCGCGAAAGCCCGGGCGCACGATGAGCAACACGCCGACGAAGCCCGCGGCGACCGCCGCCCAGCGCGCCGGCCCGGCGCGCTCGCCGAGGAACAGCACGCCGAGCGCGATCACGATCAGCGGCGAGGTGGCGGCGACGGCATGGGTGTCGGCCAGCGGCAGGTAGCGGAAGGCGAGCACGAACACCGCGCTCTCGATCACCGCCAGCAGGGCGCGGCCGAACTGCAGCCCCGGCCGTGCCGAGCGCGCGGCGGCGCGCAGGCCGCGGCGGCGCACGACCGCCCACGCGAACAGGCAAAAGATGGCGTAGCGCACCCACATCATCTGGCCGATCGGATAGTCGGCCACCATCCACTTGGTGATGGTGTCCATGCTGGCGAAGCCCAGCATGGCGAGCACGGTGAAGACCGCGCCGCGCGAATTGTTGGTGCGGCCGATGGCGGCCGCGGGCGGCGTCATTCCGCGGCGGCGACGCGCTGCGCCGGGGGCCGGAAGGCGGGGATCACGCGCTCGGCGAAGAGCTTCAGGCTCTTCATCGTCTTCTCGCGTCCGTAATAGGGCGGGTAGTGCAGCAGCAGCGAGGTCATGCCGGTGCGCGCCTGCATCTCGCGCAGGCGTGCGATCACCGTTTCCGCCGAACCGTGCAGCAGCGTGGTGTCCAGCAGCTCGTCGTAGCTGAGCGGACCGCCCTTCTCGGACACCGAGCCGAGATAGCCCGCCGTGCCGGTGCCGCCGAAATGCGCGATGTGGCGGACGATCGCCTCCTCGGTCTCGGCGCGCGCCTGGGCGTCGCTGTCGGCGATGTAAACCCAGCGGGCGATGTCGATCTGGCCGGCGGCGGGATTTTTGGCGCGCTCCGCGGAGGCCGTGGCCAGCTCGCGTTTGTAGAGCGCGGTCTGGGCGGCGAGCGTCTCGATGCCCGGCAGCGTCGACAGCATGAGGCCGAAGCCGTTGCGGCCGCAGTAGCCGATCGAGCGGTCGGTGCCGCCCGCCATGTAGAGCGGCGGATGCGGCATCTGCACCGGCTGCGGCAGCATCTCGTAGGGCTCCGCGACGGTGCCTCTGAAGTACTTGCCCTTATGGTCGTAGCGATGGCGATGGAAGGCATCGAACATGAGGCCGACCGCCTCCTCGACCATGTCGCGGCGGCCCTCGAAATCCTTGCCCAGCCCCACGAACTCGTAGGGGCGATAGCCTGAGCCGATGCCCAGCATGACGCGGCCGTTCGACAGGATGTCGACGAAGTTGGCGTTCTCGACGACGCGGATCGGATCGTAGAGCGGCAGTGTGATCACGCCGGAGGCCAGCTTGATCCGGCTGGTCTTCGCGGCGAGATAGGCCATGTAGGCGAAGCAATCCGGCATGATGCCGTAGCTGGTCGAGAAATGGTGCTCGGCGATCCAGGCCGTGTCGTAGCCCAGCCGTTCCGCCTCGACGATTTCGTCCGTCGTGCGCGCATGCACGGCGCGGTGCGGGTAGGGCTCTTCCTTCGGGTTTGGATGCGAGGTGAAGAGAACGCCGAATTCCATGCTGTTCTCCTG
>JABMNB010000754.1 GCA_013205335.1 Rhodospirillales bacterium | reverse complement strand
GACCACCGGCGGCTGATGTGGTAATCTTCTTCACGGCGTTGCTCTCCTTCGTTGGATTCGACACCCCGAGCCTAACAGGCTCAAGGTGAGCAACGCCTACTTCACAATTTCAACAGAGGCCGGGACATCCCCCAACGCCCCAGCAATCCGGTCATAGCCCCAATCCCGGTTCTCACTGGCCATCCGAAGGATCAGCTCCTCGACCTCCCGCTTGATGCGGGGCCTGCCCGGATATTGCCGGGCCTTCGAGCCATCGAATTTGCGGGCGACGAGCTTGCGATACCAGCCAAGGATCGTGTCCGGCTGGGCGATGGTGGCGATGTCGGCCAGAACCTTGCGGCCCAGGCGACGACCGATCTCGCCCAGCGCGCCTCGCTCGGCGTCCGACAGCTTCAGTCGACCATTCAGCTGGGCCTTCATGATCCGGTTTTCGGCCGCCAGGTATTCGTTCCGCCCCAGCAACTCCTGGTCCACCGTCCCCGTCACGTAGGCCAGGATACGCACCCAATCCATAAACGCCCCCTGCCCTGTCCTGACACCGGAGACGACGTCGTCGGCCGTCCGAAAAATTGTACCGGGCCACCGAACGAACCGCTAGCCGAAGCCGCCTAACTGACTGATCTGTCGGTCGTTTCTGTTTTTTTACCTTACGGGCAGCGCGCTCTTCGATCACAGAACAGCACCAACCTTGGCATTCATCGACACACCGATCCCATGGCCGGACGGACTTTTGAGCAAGGACAGGCTGCCGTGCCGGCCCCTGAGGGCGCGGGCGTATCCAAGTCGGCGGTGTCGCGTCGCTTCGTGGCGCTGTCGGCGGCGCGGATGACGTCCGACCTGTCGAGGCTGGATCCGCCGAAAAAAATAAGAGTGCTTGAGAAGTGGATCGATAACAATAGAGTAGTCGCTATCGGCTTGGTGCCGCTCGACATCAATCTCACCAAGCCAGTGCTGAGGCGTGTACCATCGCCTTTGGTCGCACATTGTTGATAAAGACGGCGCGGCCAATCGATCACCTGCCGCAGCCCTTAGGCTGCAATGACCGGAGTGGAATTCATGAAACGCATGCTTTCAAACAGTCGCCGCTAGCCATGCCGACCTTTACCGGCGATCTCGGCGGACCTTCGACTAACTTGCCTCATTTCTGGGAGCACACGGTCGGCAGCGGCAACGCCACCCTCGCGCTCCGCGCCGACTGGCAAGCGCAGATGAAGCGAACGCATGACGAGCTCGGCATGAAGCATGTGCGCTTTCACGGCATATTGTCGGACGGCATGGGCACATGCATCGGCCAAGACAACCAGTACCTCTATTCGTTCTTCAACGCCGACCAGATCTTTGACTTTCTGCTGTCGATCGGCATGAAACCCTTCGTCGAGCTTAGCTTCATGCCCTCTATTCTTTCATCCGGCGACCAGATCATCTTTCGCTACCGGGCCAACGTAACCCCGCCACGCGACCATGCCGACTGGTCGGTCTTGATACGTAAGCTGGTCGGCCACTGGGTCGAACGCTATGGCGTCGACGAAGTGCGGCAGTGGTTCTTTGAAGTCTGGAACGAACCCAACCTGCTCGCTTTCGGCGACGGCAAACAGGACGAATATTTCGAACTCTACCGCTACACTGCAGAAGCGATCAAAGGGGTCGATGCTGCCTTGCGCGTCGGCGGGCCGGCCACTGCGGAGAACGCCTGGGTCGCCGACTTTATCGCCTTCTGCACCGCCAACGGGTTGCCCGTCGATTTCGTCAGCACGCACCATTATCCGACCGATGCCTTCGGCATGCCGGGCGACGATACGATAACGCAGCTTTCCAAAAGCACACGCAGCATCCTTCGCGAACAGACACGCACCGTCCGCAAGCAGGCGGGCGATCTGCCAGTTTACTACACCGAATGGTGCACCTCCTCGAACCCGCGCGACGCCCTGCACGACGATCCCTATGCCGCCGCCTTCATCGTCAAGACCGTTCTGGAGGCGAACGGCCTGGTCCAAGGCTACAGCTACTGGACCTTCTCGGACATCTTCGAGGAGAACTACTTCCCCTCCGTGCCGTTTCACGGCGGATTCGGCTTGCTGAATCTCCACGGCATCGCCAAGCCGTCCTATCGCGCCTATCAGTTGCTCCATGGGCTGGGCACCGACTTGATACAGCTCGACGGCAAGCACGAGACCGTCGATGCTTGGCTCGTTCGCAGCGAGAAGTCTGCCACCCTGATGCTCACCAACTTCGCCCTGCCCCGCCATCCCATCGCGACGGAGACCGTGTCGTTCGTGCTGAAGGGTGCGCCTTCGTTCTCTGGCGCCACGATCCAGCGCATCGATCTGGAACATGCCAATGCCAAACGGCGCTGGGAGCAGCTCGGCAAGCCCGAATATCTCAGCGCCGCAATGGTGGCCGAGCTTGAGGCCCTATCGTGCCTTCAAACCGAAGTGCAGCCGTTCGTGCGCGACGGCGAGACATTCCGCCTGGAGGTGACGATGCCGCCTCAAGCGGTCGCCGCCATTCAGTTGACCTACTAGCGGCCCGACATGGATGGGCTGACCAGCTTGTCGGACGACGCGCTGATCGACAGGCTTCAACGCGGCGCCTTTTCCTACCTTACCGAATTTGCAAACGACGAGAACGGCCTGGTCGCGGACACGTCGCGCGATGGATCGCCAGCCAGCATCGCCGTCGTCGGTTTCGCGCTGTCCTGCTATCCCGTGGCCGTCAGGAACGGATGGATATCGCGTGCCGCCGCGGCGGTGCAAACGCTCAAGACACTACGGTTCTTCTGGAACAGCCCGCAAAATGACCGGCCCGACGCCACGGGCTACAAGGGTTTCTATTATCACTTCCTGGACATGAAGACGGGGCGCCGGGTCTGGCAGTGCGAGCTGTCGCTCGTCGACACCACCCTTCTCCTCGCCGGCGTGCTGATGGCGGGCCGCTACTTCGACGGCGGCGGAGACGAACCGGAAATCCGCGAACTGGCCGATGCGATCTATCGTCGGGTCGATTGGCAATGGGCGCAGAACGACGGACGGACGGTTGCCCAAGGATGGAAGCCTGAGTGCGGCTTTCTTCACTATGGGTGGGAAGGCTACAACGAGGCAACCATCCTTTACGTTCTCGGGGCGGGCTCACCGACCCACGCCCTTCCCCCTGACAGCTTCACCGGCTGGACGATGACCTATCAGTTCGAAAACCTGCTCGGTCAGGACGTTCTGTATTCAGGTCCCCTGTTCACCCACCTGTTCTCTCATGCGTGGATCGATTTTCGCGGCATCCGGGACGAATTCATGCGCAGCGCGCGCAGGGACTACTTCCAGAACACCCGGAACTCGATTTTGCTCCATCGCGAGTATGGCGCCCGCAATCCTCGCGGATACGATGGATACAGCGGGAATTTGTGGGGAATCACGGCCGGCGAAGGTCCGGGCAACGACGAATTGCGCGAGAGCTACAGGGATCGCCGCTTCTTCGGCTACACCTCGCGTGGCGTGCCGTACGGACCGGACGACGGAACGATCTCGCCCTGGGCGATGCTGGCCACGCTGCCGTTCGAGGCCGGACCGGCAATCGCGGGAACGCGCCTCCTGCTGGAAACTTACCCGCAGGTTTGCACAAAAGATCGGTTTTCCAGCGGCATCAATCCGACCTTCCGAAAAGGTGGCCGGGAATGGCTTTCCGAAGGCTGGTTCGGGCTGGACCAAGGTCTTCTGGTCCTCATGATCGAGAATTATCGCAGCGGCTTTGTCTGGGAAATCATGCGCAGCTGTCCCTTCATCCGGACAGGCCTGCAACGTGCCGGCTTCAGGGGTGGATGGCTCTAGCGATGGCGGTCACCAGCCCCAAGCCCCCCAGTTCCAACACGCTTGACCAAGAGGACCTGCTGCGTCGTGTCCGGCCGGCCAACTGGCAGAATCCCGAACCCAAGCCCCGCTACGATTTGGCCATCATCGGCGGCGGGCCGGCAGGCCTGGTGGCGGCGCGAACGGCGATACGGCTGGGCCTGAGCGTCGCCCTGATCGAAAAGTACCGGCTGGGCGGAGGCTCTCTCGATACGGGATCGATCCCTTCAAAGACGATCATCCGGACCGCAAGGGTCTACGCGACGACGCACCGGGCTCAGGAATTCGGAGCGCCGGTCTCGACCGAATTGCCGGCCGATTTCCTCAAGATCACGACACGCATGAGGGGGATCCGCACGCGGATTGCCGAATACCACTCCGCCGAGCGATTGCGCACGCTTGGCATCGACGTGTTCTTTGGTGATGCGCGTTTTGCCAGCGCCGATTCCCTGGCCGTCGGCGACAAGCGCATCACCTTCCGAAAAGCCCTCATCGCAACCGGTGCCCGGCCAAGGGTGCCCCCCATTCCGGGACTGGAGGAGGTTGGCTATGCCACCAGCAGTTCCATTTTCGAACTTACGGCTTTTCCCAAGCGCCTCGCCGTCATCGGCGGCGGCCCGCTTGGATGCGAAGCTGCGCAGGCATTTTCCCGGCTGGGCACTCACGTAACCATCGTCCAGGACGAACCTAAATTTCTTCCGCACGAAGAAAGGGACGCCTCCCAGCTCCTGTCGTTTGCACTGGCGCGCGATGGCGTGGATACGCGCTTGAACACGACAGTCGTACGCGTGCGCGAGGAAGGAGGCAGCAAGATACTCGACACGTCCAACTACGACACCAAAGACAGCATCTTCGCCGACGAGATCCTGCTCAGTATAGGCTCCATTGCGAACACGGCGGGGCTGGATCCGGAAGTCGCGGGCATCAGTACGGATCCGGCAAAGGGCGTTATCGTCGATGACTTTCTGCGCACGACGAACCGTCGCGTATACGCGGCGGGCGATGTCTGCATGTCACACAAATTCGCCAACGTTGCCGAGGCATCGGGGCGCATAGCCGTCCAGAATGCCTTCGCCGGAAGGCGCCGGCGGGCCAGCCAGATGACGATACCCTGGTGTACCTATTGCGATCCGGAAATCGCCCATGTCGGCATGCATGTCTGGGACGCCGGCGAACGGTCAATACCGATCAAGAGCTACACGGTGATGATGCAGGATGTCGATCGCGCCATAACCGACGGCCAGGATGACGGATTTGTCAAGATCCACGTCAGGGCCGGGACCGACAGGATCCTGGGCGCGACGATTGTGGCCTCGCGGGCGAGCGAGATGATCAACGAGATATCCATGGCGATGAGCGTCGGCATCGGCATGCGCGAGCTGGCCGAAGTTCTTCACACGTATCCGGCGCAGTCCGACGCCATCCGATTGGCCGCTTTGGCCTATACTGAGGAAACGCCGGTCTCCTGGCTGAGGCGAGCTTGGGGGCGTCTGAGAGCCTGACGCCCGAACCGGCTCAACGCACGGAAGACGCTGCGCGGCTGCCGAGGACGCCGCTCCAGACGACTTCGTCCCACAAACGGATACCGCCCGTGATGCCGGCATCGTTGGACGCGATGCGAACGTTGTCCGGCAGGGGAACGACGATGTTGGCGGAGTTTCCTCCGCCCAGATACAGAATGTCATAGTGAAGGAGTGAGTAGACGATCTCGATGGTCCTAAGGACGCGCTTGTTCCACTTCTTCATGCTGAGCGCGCGGCGTGCGGCGTTGCCGACATAATCGTTGTAGGATTCGCCCTTGTGGATCGGGTGCTGCGCCAGTTCGAGGTGCGGCGTGAGTGCGCCATTTCTGAACACCGCGCTTCCGACGCCCGTACCAAGCGTCAGCACGACCTCTAGCCCCTGTCCTTTTACAATCCCTAGGCCCTGGACCTCAGCGTCGTTGAGCAGTCGGGCCGGTTTTCCCAAACGGTGCGCCAGAGTTTCCCCCAGCGGATAGTCACACCAAGCTTTGCCTTCGAAGTGGGGTGCCGTGATGATCATGCCGTCCCGTACGACGCCAGGAAAGCCGATCGAAACACGGTCATAGGACGTGAGAGGCGCCGTCAGCTTCATCAGCGCCTTCACCAGTATGTCCGGAGTACATGGATTTGGTGTCGCCACGCGCACGTGATTCTCCACCATCTTCCCGGATTCATCGAGGACCGAGGCTTTGAGCCCCGTTCCCCCGACATCGATCGCCAGAGTTTGCGGATGGTGAGCTGCAGGGTCGCTCATGTGCGGATCCTTCGATGGGCGCGCGGGCTGTCGAGGCGGTGGACGCCGGCTGCGTCGGCGACGAAGACCGAACCGGCGCGGCCGATGAACAGGCCGCTTTCGACGACCCCGACGATGCGCCCGATGCGTTCCTCGAGTCGCGCCGGATCGGTGATCGCGCCGAAGCCGCAGTCGAGAATATGGTTTCCGCTGTCGGTGACGAATGGGTCGCCGCCCGGCGACAGCCGCAGCCGGGCGCTGCCGCCGAGCGCCTCGAGGGATGCCTGGGTTGCCTCCAGACCGAAGGCGACGACCTCGACGGGAGCCGGCGTGCGTAAGCCCAGCCGATCCACCAGCTTGGTCTCGTCGACGATGATGACGAGCCGCCGGCTTGCGCTGGCGACGATCTTCTCCCGCAACAAGGCTCCGCCCAGTCCCTTGATCAGGTTGAGGGTGCCGCGCTCGACTTCGTCGGCGCCATCGATCGTGAGGTCAATCTGGCGATGCTTGGCGAACGAGGTGAGGGGAATGCCCGCAGCACTTGCCTGCGCTCCGGTGCGTTGCGAGGTGGGAATACCGACAAAGCGCAAACCCTGCGCATGACGGCGCGCAAGTGCCTCGACGGCGAAAAATGCCGTCGAGCCAGTGCCCATGCCGACCACCATACCGTCTTCGACCAGCTCGACCGCTGCTTCAGCCGCTGCGCGCTTCAGCGCATCGCGATCGGCATTGGTTGGAGGTGCACCGGCGCTCATCGCTTGGCGGCGCCTGCTGTGGCGCTGGCACGAATCGCCGCGATGGCCGCCTTGTAGTCTTTTTGGTCGAAGATCGCCGAGCCGGCCACGATTGCCGTGGCGCCAGCGGCCGCCGCCAGTCCCGCGGTCTTTTCGTTCTCGCCGCCATCGACCTCGATCACGGGATCGAGACCGCGCTCGCTGCACATCGCCCGGATACGCCGGATCTTGGGCAGCATCTCGGGAAGAAAGGACTGGCCGCCGAAGCCGGGATTGACGGTCATCACCAGGATGATGTCGCACAAATGAAGGACGTACTCGATCAGCTCCGGCGGGCTCGCCGGATCGATCGCCACGCCCGCCTTCCTGCCGAGCGCGCAGATCTGGCTGAGCGTGCGATGCAGATGGACCGTCGATCCGGGCCCGGCCTGCACCAGCAGATGATCGGCACCCGCCTGGGCGAAGGTTTCAAGATAGCGCTCCGGTTCAACGATCATCAGATGAACGTTGAGCGGCTTTGTCGTCACGCGGCGGATCGCCTGCAGCACGACCGGCCCGAGGGTGATGTTGGGAACGAAGCGCCCGTCCATCACATCGACATGAATCCAGTCGGCGCCGGCCGCGTCGACCGCTCGTACCTCTTCGCCCAGCCGCGCGAAGTCTGCCGATAGGATCGAGGGCGCAATGAGGATGGAAGCAGCCATCGTCTTCTGACCTACGCCTCGCCGGCGGCGGCGCGGTCGATGAACCAGATGAGTTCGCCCACGGGTTTCACGCGCGCCGCTGGCACGTCGCTGCCCCCGGCACGGATCGTCTTGAAGATCTCGGCCTTGGGCTGGCCCGACACCAGGAACGCGACCCGGCGGCTGCTCTCGATCACCGGGTAGGTCATGGTGATGCGGATCTCAGGCCGGCCGTGCGACACTGCGGCCACCCAGCGCCTGCGCTCTTCCAGCACGGGCTCGCCCGGCACCAAAGAGGCAGTATGGCCATCGGGGCCGAGGCCCAGGAGCGTGATGTCGAACATGGGCCGCGCCGGGTCCAGCACCGGGGCGCCATAGGCCGCCTGCAGGATCCGCTCATAACGCGCCGCGGCGTCTTCGGGAGTGCCGTCGGCCGGCACGGGATGAATATTCGTCGGCGGCACCGGCGCCTTGGCCAGCATCGCCTCGCGGGTCATCCGGTAATTGCTTTCCGGATGATCGTAGGGAACGAACCGCTCGTCGCCCCAGAACCATGAGACCCGGCTCCAGGGAAAGCGGCCGATAAATGGATCGGAAGCCAGCAGCGCGAAGAGAGCCTTTGGCGTCGAACCACCCGACAGAGACACTCGGAAGTCTCCCTTCGTCGCGAGCGCCGCCGACGTCATCCAGTCGGCCACGTGGTGCGCGAGCGCCGCCGGGTCGGCCAGCGTTTCGATGCGCCCGTTCATGGCGACTGCTCCAGGATGAAGCGTTCCATCGCCTTGGCGAACCCTTCGTCCTTATAGGAATCCGTGGACACGCTGGCCTGCGCTTTGACCTGGTCGGACGCGTTGCCCATCGCGATACTGAAACCCGAGCGATTGAACATGGGCACGTCGGTGGGCTGGTCGCCGATGGTGGCGATCTCTTCGGTCGGCACGCCGAGGTGCCGCGATAGAAAGTCGACCACCGCCCCCTTGTTCGCATCCTTGTTAGTCACGTCGAGGTAATAAGGCTGCGACCGGTTGGCCGTCGCGATCTGTCCGAATGCCGTCCGGGCGTCGGCCTCGCAGCGTGCCACCAGCTCCAGATCGTCGCTGACGCCGACCACCTTGGAAATCCGGTCGAGCTGTGCGGCGATGTCCGGCACGATCTTCGGGCCGAACTTCACGGTCCAGGCTTCGTGGGCGACATGCGGCGCATCGGTCTTCGCGACCAGCCAGTCATTGCCGCGATAGACCCAGACATCGAGTCCGTGATCCCGGATCAGCTTGATCGCCTTGGCCGCGACATCCTCCGGCACGGTCTTCTGCTCAACGATCGTGAAATCGCGCCTGATGACCAATCCACCGTTGAAGCCGGCGATCGGCGTATCGAGTTCGAGGGGATCGAAAAGCATGGCCATGCCCGCTGGCGGCCGTCCACTGGTGACGGCGAAACGGATTCCGGCCTTGCGCAGCTGCAGCACGGCGGCCTGGGCGCGCGGAGTCAGCACCTTCTGCTCGGTCACGAGCGTGCCGTCGACGTCGGCCACCACCAAGGATATTTTTCGCTTCTCTGCCATCATGACCTCAGGGGCTGTCGTTCATTCGAGCGGCCGCCAGGCGCGCCCGTCGCGCGCCAGCAACTCGTCCGCCGCGTCGGGGCCGTTGCTGCCCGCGACATAGGTTGGAATATCCTTGACCGGATTGCTTGCCCAGGCGTCGAGGATCGGCTGCACCGCCTGCCAACCAGCCTCGATATTGTCGGCTCGCTGGAACAGCGTCGCGTCGCCGATCATGCAGTCATAGATCAGCGTCTCGTAACCGGTGCTGGGCGCCATATCGAAATAGGTCTTGTAGGCGAAGTCCATGCTGACGTTGCCCAGCGTCACGGTCGGGCCGGGACGCTTGGCCGCGAACTGCAGCGCGATGCCCTCGTCGGGCTGGATGCGCAGTATCATCCAGTTGGGATTCATCCGCTCGACATCGGTGTCGCGAAACAGTGTGTAGGGCGCCTGGTGAAAGCGGATGGCGATCTCGGTCCAGCGCCGCTTCATGAACTTGCCCGTGCGCAGGTAGAACGGCACGCCCGCCCAGCGCCAATTGTCGATCTGCAGCTTGCAGGCAATGTAGGTCTCGGTCGTGGAATCCGGCGCGACGTCGGGCTCTTGGCGATAGGCGTTGACCGCCTTGCCCGAGACCGTGCCGGCGGCGTACTGGGCGCGCACGGCGTCCGTCAGCGCGCTTTCCGGCGTCATGGGACGGATCGCCTCGATGACCTCGGCCTTCTTGGCGCGAACCGCGTCGGCCTCGAAGGAGATCGGCGGCTCCATCGCGGTCAGCGACAGGAGCTGGAAGACGTGGTTGGGCACCATGTCGCGCAGGGCGCCGGTCGTCTCGTAGAACTTGCCGCGACGCTCGACGCCGACGGTCTCCGAGGCGGTGATCTGGACGTGATCGATATGCTGGCGGTTCCACAGCGGCTCGAACAGGCCGTTGGCGAAGCGCAGCGCCATGATGTTCTGCACCGTTTCCTTGCCCAGGAAATGGTCCATCCGATAGATCTGATGCTCCTGCAGCGTCTTCAGGATGTCGGCATTGAGCGACTTGGCCGAGGGCAGATCATGGCCGAACGGCTTCTCGATCACGACCCGTCGCCACTTCCCATCCTTTTCCTCGACCAGGTTGGCCGCCCCAAGTCCCGCCACCACCACGCTGAAGAAGCGATCGGCGACGGCGAGATAGAACAGCGCGTTTCCCTGCGTGCCGGCCGTCTTCTCCAGGCCGGCCAGATGCCCGCCGATCTTGCTGTAGGCCGCTGCATTCGTCAGGTCGCCCTGCAGGTATGTCATGCGGTCGGTCAGCCAGCGCCACGACCCCTCATCGATATGGTCGGCCTGGAACTCACCGTCGCCCTTGATGAGCTCATACATCGTGTCGGTCAGGCCCTCGGCCCAACTCTCCGAGGTGTTGGACATACGATCGACACCGACGATCCGGAAGCCCTCGGGCAGCCGCTTGGCATTCACGAGGTTGTAGAGCGCCGGCATGATCAGACGCTTCGTGAGATCGCCGGCCGCGCCGAAGATCACCATCGCGCAAGGCGGCGCCGGCTCGGCCTTTGCCGCGGCTTCGGCCTGGGATGCGCGATCCTGTTTGCCCGTCATGGTCGTCCTGCCTTCCGTTACTTGCGCCCGAGCATTTCGACAGCCATCGAGACGACCTTGTCGGGCTCGAAGCCGAACTTGGTTTGAAGTTCCTTGAGCGGCGCCGAGGCGCCAAAGGTCTTCATGCCGATGATGCGACCCTCAGGTCCGACATAGCGATCCCATCCCAACTCCGACGCCTGCTCGACCGCGATGCGCGCCTTGACGCCGGGCAGCAGCACCTCCTCGCGATAGGCTTGCGGCTGGTGCTCGAAGAGGTCCCACGAGGGCATGGAGACGACACGGGAGCGAATCCCGCGGGCCGTCAGCGCTTCGTGGGCCTCGACGATCAGCGCGACCTCGCTGCCCGTCGCGATGAGGATGATCTCGGGTGGGCCGCCCGGAGCGTCGGCCATGACATAGGCGCCGCGGGCGAGGCCAGCGGCCGATGCGTACTTGCCGCGATCGAAAGTCGGCAAGGGCTGGCGCGAAAGCGCGATGACTGCCGGCTGATGGCGCAACTGCAGGATGCAGCGATAGGCCTCGACGACTTCATTGGCGTCGCCGGGCCGCAGCACGACAAGCCCGGGAACAGCGCGCAGCGACAGGAGCTGCTCGACCGGCTGATGGGTCGGTCCATCCTCGCCGTCGCCCATGGCGTCATGGGTGAAGACGAGAAGGGTCGGAAGCTCCATCAGCGCCGACAGCCGGATGGCGGGCCGGGCATAGTCGCTGAAGATGAAGAAGGTCGCCCCGAACGCCCGCAGCTTGGAGAGCGACAGCCCGTTGACGATGGCCGCCATGGCATGTTCGCGAATGCCGAAATGGAGATTGCGGCCGGTCGGATTTCCAGGCTCGAAGTCGCCGGCGCCCGCGAACTTGAGCGTGGTCTTGTTCGACGGCCCGAGGTCGGCGGAGCCGCCCAGGAACCAGGGGATGTTCTGGGCCAGAACGTTCAGCACCTCGCCCGAGGCGTCGCGTCCGGCGATGCCCTTGGGATCGGCCTTGAAGGTCGGCAGGTTGCGGTCCCACCCAGCGGGCAACTCGCGGCGCTGCATCTGGTCGATCTCGGTGGCAAGTTCGGGGAATTGCTTGCGGTAGTCGGCGAACAGCGCCTCCCAGCGCTGGCGGGCCTCGGCGCCACGCGCCCCGATGCCGTCGTCGAAATGCTTCATGACCCCGTCGGGAACGAGGAACTTGGCGTCCTCCGGCCAGCCATAGGCACGCTTGGTGAGCTTGACCTCGTCGTCGCCCAGGGGCTCGCCATGGGCCGCGGCAGTGTCGATCTTGTGCGGCGAGCCGTAGCCGATGTGGCTGTCGAGAATGATCAGCGTCGGCTTGCCTTTTGTCTGCCGGAAGATCGCGAGCGCGTCGTCGATGCTCTTGAGATCGTTGGCGTCGCCGACATGCAGCACGTTCCAGTGATAGGCGGCGAAGCGCGCCGCCACATCCTCGGTGAAGGTGATGCTGGTCTTGCCTTCGATGGTGATGTTGTTGTTGTCGTAGATCCAGCACAGCTCGTCGAGGCCGAGATGGCCGGCCAGCGAGGCTGCCTCCGAGCCGACGCCCTCCATCAAACAGCCGTCGCCGCAAACGGCATAGATGTTGTAGTCGAACAGATCGAAGCCGGGCTTGTTGTAGCGGCTGGCCAGCCACTGCCGCGCCATCGCCATGCCGACGCTAGTGGCGATGCCCTGCCCCAGCGGACCCGTCGTCGTCTCGACGCCGGACACCCAGTGATATTCCGGATGGCCCGGCGCCTTGCTGTTGAGCTGGCGAAAGTGACGGATGTCGTCGAGCGTGACCGACGGTGTCCCGAGACGCTCATACTCTGCGTTCACGGCTCGCGTGCCCGTGAGATGCAGGACGGACCACAGCAACATCGAGGCATGGCCGTTCGACAGCACGAAGCGGTCTCGACCCGGCCAGATCGGATCCTTCGGGTCGAAGTGCATGACCCGATTCCAAAGCGTATAGACCAGCGGCGCCAGCGCCATCGGCGTGCCGGGATGGCCCGACTTCGCCGCCTGCACGGCGTCGATGGACAGGGTGCGGATGGTGTTGATCGAGAGTTGATCGAGCTCTTCGTTTGTCATGCTGCTCATCTCCACTACGGGCGCAATCCGCGGCTGCGATTCATTCCTCTCCAGCGAAGCTGAGGCGGAGGGATCATGCGTACCAATACCGATGCTCATGGCTCCTCAGCCCGCCGCGCGGGCAATCTCAGGAGCCGGCGGGCTTCTCGATATGACCGCCGAACTCGTAGCGCATGGCCGAGAGCAGCTTGTCGGCGAAATCGGACTCGCCGCGCGAGCTGAAGCGCTCGTAGAGCGCCGAGGACAGCACATGGGCCGGCACACCGACATCGATGGCGGCCTTGATCGTCCAACGGCCTTCGCCGGAATCCGAGACGCGGCCGGCGAATCCCGACAGGGTGGGATCCTTGATCAGGGCCGAGGCCTGGAGATCGAGCAGCCAAGATGCAATCACGCTGCCGCGGCGCCAGACTTCCGAAATGTCGGCCAGGTTAAGATCGTATTGATAGTGCTCAGGGTCGCGCAGCGGCGTGGTTTCGGCATCGACCTCGCCGGCCTTCTTGCCGATGTTGGCCGCCTTGAGTAGCGCCATGCCCTCGGCATAGGCCGCCATGACGCCATACTCGATGCCGTTATGGACCATCTTGGTGAAGTGGCCGGCGCCGTTGGGACCGCAATGCAGGTAGCCCTGCTCCGACGTGCCGCCGGGCTTCTTCTCGCGCCCCGGCGTGCGGGCAATGTCGCCGATGCCCGGCGCCAGGGTGGCGAAGATCGGATCGAGCCGCTTCACCGCCTCGTTCTCGCCGCCGATCATCATGCAATAGCCGCGCTCCAGGCCCCAGACGCCGCCGCTGGTGCCGACATCGACATAGTGGATGCCCTTCGCCGTCAACTCCTTGGCGCGGCGGATGTCGTCGATGTAGTAGGAGTTGCCCCCGTCGATCACGATATCGCCGGCTTCGAGATGGGGCAGCAGATCGGCGATGGTGTGGTCCACGACTCCGGCCGGCACCATCAACCATACGGCCCGGGGCTTCGTGAGGTTCTTGGCGAACTCGGCCAGCGACGCGGTGCCGACGGCCCTGTCCTTCACAACTTCCGCCACCGCCTGCGGCGACCTGTCGTACACCACGCATTCATGGCCTCCTTTGAGGAGGCGCTGCACCATGTTCGCGCCCATCCGGCCAAGGCCGATCATTCCCAATTGCATGTGCTAACCCCTTACGCCGAAGACGATGTTCCGATCAGACCCGATCATGGGGCACCGGATGATGAACGAGTGTCGTGCCTGTCGAAGAGATCGACGAATTCTCGATAGCGCGCCGCGATCTGGGCGATCGCCTGCTTGCGCGTCGCCTTCTTGGCGCGCCAGGCCACCAGCGCATCCCAGAAGACCGTGCGGCCGACGGCAAAGCCGATGAAGCCCTGCACCCGCGCCGCGATCCCCAGCCACTCCCGCACCTTACGCTCGTCCTCCCCGCGGCCGAGAACAATAAGGTCGACATGATCACGGCCGCCGGCCCGGGCCGCCGCCACGATCGACTGGCAATCCTCGAGGCGGTCCAGTCCTTCTATTTTCCAGATATCGGGATCGACGCCAGCATTCTGCAGCTCGCGGATGGCCTCGACCATCAGGCTGGGTCTGAGTTTGAGGTCGTAGGCTTTCTTGTCGCCCTCGAGCTTGTCGAGCTGAGCTTTCTCCGCCGGCACCAGAAGCTCGAACATGAACCGGCTGCGCTTCCTCGCCGCAAGAAATTCGGACAGACGCTTCAGTCGGGCCGCCTGCTTCTGGTTCAACGCCCGGTCGCCCTGCGGGTTGTAACGCACCAGCACCTTGCAGAAGGTCGGATCGATGGTCTCGATGTGGCGTCCGAAATCCTCGCCATATTCGAAGTCGAACTCGTCCTGTCCGCTCTTCTCCGCCGGGCAGGCGGTAACGATACCTTTGGCCGTCGCATCGCGCAGGATGGCGGCGCCGAACTGCTCGTCCACCAGGATGCCGGCCTTTCCCCCGGGCGCGCCATCGGCAAGCGCCGCCTGGAAACCTTCATAGATGATCTGCTTTGCACCAGCGATCTCGGCGGTCTGATCGTCGCTCAATGGCGACTTCCAGCCGAACAGCTTGGTCTGGAAGGAGCCGCGGTGATCGAAGGGTAGAATATAGAGCGGCCGATCAAATCCTCGAGCCATCAGGCGGATTCCTTGAGCTTGCGATAGCGTCGGATCAACGCGTTGGTCGAGCTGTCGTGCTCGAGCTTGGGTTCCGTCGCGCCCTCGAGCTGGGGAACGATCTGCTGGGCGAGAGCCTTGCCCAATTCCACCCCCCATTGGTCGAAGGAATCGATCTGCCAGATCGCGCCCTGGGTAAAGACGCTGTGCTCGTAGAGCGCGACCAGCTTGCCCAGCGCAGCCGGCGTCAAGTCGTCGAGGAGGATGGTGTTCGACGGACGATTGCCTTCGAACAGCCGATGTGGCGTCAGCCAGTCGGGCGTGCCGTCCGCCGCGACCTGCTCCGCGGTCTTGCCGAAGGCCAGCGCCTCTGTCTGCGCGAAGACATTGGCGAGCAGAATGTCTTGATGCCTGCCAAACGGGTTCAGCGTGTGGGCGAACGCGATGAAGTCGCAGGGGATGAGCCGGGTCCCCTGATGGATCATCTGATAGAATGAATGCTGGCCGTTGGTCCCCGGCTCGCCCCAGTAGATTGGCGCGGTGTCGTAATCGACGGCGACGCCATCCCGGGTCACGTGCTTGCCGTTGCTCTCCATGGTGAGCTGCTGGAGATAGGCGGGAAACCGCTTCAGATATTGCTGATAGGGCAGCACGGCGACGGTCTGGGTCCCGAAGAAATTATTGTACCAGACGGCAAGCAGACCCATCAGGACCGGCAGGTTGCGCTCGAAAGGCGCCGTGCGGAAATGCTCGTCCATTTCATGGAAGCCTTCCAGCATGGCGCGGAAATTGTCCGGCCCAATGGCAAGCACGGTCGACAGCCCAATGGCCGAATCCATCGAGTAGCGGCCGCCGACCCAATCCCAGAAGCCGAACATGTTGGCCCTGTCGATGCCGAACTTCGCCACCTCCTGGGCATTGGTAGAAACGGCGACGAAATGCCTGGCAGTCGCCGTCGCATCGCCTTTCATTCCGGTCAACAGCCAGTCACGCGCAGTATGCGCGTTGGTCATGGTCTCCAGGGT
>JABMNB010000753.1 GCA_013205335.1 Rhodospirillales bacterium | reverse complement strand
TGATCCGCCCTGATCTCCGGCCTAATATATACACCAAATCGTATGTATTTAATAGCCAGCAGGGGTCGAGCCTAAAATGCAGTCCCATTTACATGGCGGGTCTATGTTGATGCCGACCCCACCCCGTCGAAGAAGACCCCCCGGCTGGGGTCGACGAGCCAACGTTTCAAGCGGAGTTCTATTTGTGGGATGATTTGTGGGATGAATCGAGTTGTTCGATTAATATCTATAAATATAAATTACTTATAGATTTACATGGCGGAGGGAGAGAGGCCGGGATCGAAGAGTCTCTGTGCGCCGTCATAGGCCTCCGAACTGGCGAGACGCCCGGATCCCATGTCTGTGCCTTGAAACCACGACCAAACTGAACACCCATCCTTGACCGCGGCTGCGCGCGACGCCCCGAAAACGTCAGGCCGGGACGAGGAAACGACGTCTAACCGAACAAGGAAACCCGACCAGAGATGGTATATTTTGCGCCGCCATCTGGCCGGTTTTTCCACCGCCGTTGACAGTTTTCTCGCCCTTGATCGCCGCCACCGCCACCTTTGCCTTGAAAGCCGGGCTGTGCGTTCGTCGTGTTCGCTTCGTCATGTTCGCTCCTGATCCGCGGCAAAATCGCCGCTGTCAGCCAGGAAATCCACCTATCGGGCGGTCCGAATTTCCCGAGCCACCTTTAGGCCTGCGCGTGCCCAGCTCGTGTCGAAAGCGAGGGTGGAACGTTCCGTGCCAGTTGACTACATCGGATCGCTGTTCCATCGATCCTTCACGGCTAGGCCTCCTCATTAGGCGCTGCCACGCCTCTGCGGGTCATTGCATGAGCAGATGCATCCAACCCAAAACATCTCCGCGCTTCATCCCGAGACTATGACATTCTTCTTAGCCTCGTGCTGCCGTGGGTCGCTCCCCGGGGGTGGGGCCAGAATCGAGCGGCGCGGGCTCCAGCCAACTCGTGACGATCATGTGTGGCAGCGTCAAAGCCGCGATGATGCGGAACGCCGGTGCCAGCAGCCCGGTCGTCGTGTCGTCGTCGAACCACGCCAGGCCGACCAGCCCCGCCGCGCAGACAGCGCCGGCCGGCAGCATCACGGTCGCGACCCAGCGCGCGGCCACCTTGGGTTGGGCCTCGTTCCGCCAGGCGCCAAGCCGCAGAACATGCCTCACCGAGTGGCCGAGGCCAAAATACAGCCCAAACGCCAGCACCGGCGGCAGAAGCACGAAGCCGGCTGCTGTTGCGATACGCTCCGATACACTCTGCCGCTCGCGCCACGCCACGCTGATGATCCAGCCGAAAGCGACCGCCCAGGCTGGCAGCAGCCAGACGGCGCTGCTGAGCACGCGCTGCATTACGGCCGGGTCCCACCCGGCTATCGCCGCCAGCACCGGGGCTGCCTCGGCCGGATGCAGCGCAATCGGCAGCAGGATCGGCAAAGCACCGTAGGTCACGATGCCAAGCAAACGCGGCACGCGACCGGGTAGGAGCCCGTCCTCGGTGTCGCCGAGGCCAAAATGCAGCACCGAGCCCACAAGAAACAACGCCAGCGTGGTGGCGGGCGCGATCATCCAGCCCAGCCAGACAAGGCCAGCAAGGCCCAGATAGCCGAGTAGGAAGGGCAGCCACCAAAGCGGGCCAAGTCGGGGCAACAGAACCGGCCGCGCCACGAGATGGTCGAACGCGCCGTGCGGAAAGCCGACCAGCACGATCCCGGCCAGCAGGACGGCGAGTTGCAGCCCGAAATCGAAGCGCATACCCATGACTGCAAGCGCACAAAAAGCGGTGAACCCGGCCGTGGCGACTGCAAGTTGCAGCCGCAAGGCTCGGCCTAACCAACGGTGATGGAGTTCGGCCATTCCTTCCGCCTCATGGCAAGCCGCAAGGCCGCGGTGACGGTGGGCGCGAAGGGAATAGCGGCGGCAACAGCGACGAAATCGGTGGGGCGGGCGCTGTCATTAAGAAACCTCACGAGTGCCCTTGGCTCACAGTTCTTGAACAACGCAGCGAAGATGCGCGGGGCGAGTTCCGGCTGGCGCCCGAGGAGATCCAGCAGCACCCTATCCATCATCCGCACTAACGCGGGCCGGGCCCGCGCTGGCCTTGGCCAGCGTCCGGCCAACAGGTCCTGCGCGAGGTCATCACAGCGCGACTGGATCGCATGGAACGCATAGCCGGTGCTCGGGCGGGTGGCACCGCCCGCCACACCTAGGGGCAACAGGCGCTGACCGACACGCGGCCGAAACACTGGGTCCATCGGGAGGGCGCCCTGTTCCTCGAAGAGGGTGGCGAACCGCTCCACGCCATAGCGACTTCGCATGTAAGATCGGATCGCCGTGACATGGTCCGGCGGATGCAGGCCAGGGGGCGCGAACCATGTGTCTTCCACCAAGGCGCGGTGATTGCTGGATGGCAATACGTAGGTGAAATGCGCGGCACCGGCCTGGGCGCAGCGGAAATCCATGAGCATAGCGGTTCCGGCATCGAAGACGGGTTTGTCTGTCTCAATCTCCAGGCCGCCGAAGAGTTGGATTAGCCCGTGGGCCCGGGCGCGGTTTGTCGGTCGTGTGTCGAAGGCCATCGCGGTACGGACCGATGTCGACCCGAAGGTCACCTGCACCCCGCTGGTATCCTCGACCGCGATTGCCGACGCACCCAGGTGAAGGTCGATGTGAGGGGCCGCACGAACCATATCAAAAGCGAGGCGATAAAACGCGTCTGAAGGGATGGACTCATAGCGCAGATCTTCAGCGGCGCAGACCACATGTATGCCATCTGCCGCCACCGCCCAACGCTCCCAGGAGGCGGACACCGCTGCCTGGAATGGATGCGAGTCTAGTGCCCAGTAGGACCAAGTCCGGTCACGAGCATAGGCCACGCGCGACTCCACCAACAGCACCCGCAAGCTCGAGAAACACGTCGCGGCGAGGCGCGCGGCTAGGCTCAATCCGGCGAGACCGGCACCCAGGATGGCCACGTCATAATCTTGCCGGACGGTCATAGTCTAGAATCGCGTGGCACAAGATCGGGACCGCTGCGCATGGGCGCGGCGACCAGACTTCCAGCCAACAGAAAAAGTTTGCGCGGCATCGGCACGATACAGCGGCCTGCATCAAGATAGTCGGGACCGTGGTGCAGGATACGGCGGCCGATCTCCTCGTAGATCCTGGCCGCGGCGCGGATGGCCGGCCGGACCCGTGGTGGGAGATAACTGTAACCCAGTTCAGCGCTGCGGTACCGGCAATCCGCGCGATCCAGCAGTAGTTTCACGGCACTGAAGACGGCATTTGGGGCCTCGTGCAATCGCGCAACACCGAGGTCAGTCGGCAGCCAGGTGGCAGGCAAATACAACCGGCCGCGCTTTGCATCCTCCGCAACGTCACGCGCAATGTTCGTCAGTTGCATCGCAATGCCAAGATCGATGGCATAGGTCGTCGCGGCAGCACCGCGTGCATCCAGGATCGGGCACATCATCAGGCCTACTGTACCGGCAGCGCCGTAGGCGTATCGCAGCAGCTCGGCTTCATCCTCGACACGCACTGGGTCAAGGTCGGAGAGCACTGTCTCGATCAGCGTAATGGCCGCGCTCGGATCAAGGCCGCACCGGCGCTGCAGAGCCAGAAAGCGCGCCGCCATCGGGTGGCCGTCATCGCCGGCCAATACCGCGTCGCGCAGCAGCAGAAGTTCGGCACGCGCCGCGCCGGGGTCGACACATTCATCAGCCAAGTCGTCGACGCCGCGGCAGAAGGCATAGAGTTCGGCGGCATCCGCCAAGGTCGAGCTCGGCAGCAAGCGGCCGGCAAGGCGGAAGCTTTGCCCAAAGCGCGCCAGAATGGTTACCGCGTCCGTCAATGGACCGTCTCGGCCGCGAGCAGGGATTCCATAACCTTCGCCGTGGTCAGCACACCCGGGACGCCGGCGCCTGGGTGGGTTCCCGCGCCCACAAGGTAGAGCCCCGGAATGGGCCCCTGATTGTGAAACCGGAAAAATGCCGATTGCAGCAGAGTTGGCGCAACGGAAAACCCAGCGCCGTGACGGCTGAGATAGTCATGGGCGAAATCCTGCGGCGTCATGCTGCGTTCGGTGACGATATGGCCCGACAATCCTGGTAGGACGCGCTCCTCCAACAGCTTCAGGATGCGGTTGCGCAGCAGGGGGGCGGCGCGATCCCAGTCGATGCCGGCGCGCAGGTTCGGTACCGGGGCCAGGACGTAGAAGCCATCCTGCCCGGGCGGCTGGAGGCTCGCATCGGTGGCGGCGGGACGATGCAGGTAAAGGCTGGGGTCGTTCGGCACCTGGTCGCCGTCGAAGATCTCGTCGAGCAGGGTGCGCCAGCGCTCGCCGAGGATGATCGTGTGGTGCGCCACGTCGGGCCAGCTTCGATCGGTGCCGAAGCACAGCACGAACAACCCCATCGAATAGTTCATGCGATCCACTTGGCGCATGCGGCGCACCGGGTCGGGCAGCAGCGCCGCATGCACGTGCGGCGCATCGGAATTGGCGATCACGATATCGGCGGGCAATCGCACCCCGCCGTCCAGTTCGACGCCGGCGGCGCGCCCCCCGCTAACCAAGATGCGCGATACCGTGCGCCCCAGCTGCAGCCTTATGCCATGGCGGACCATGAGGCCTTCGAGTGCGGATACGAGAGCACCAGTGCCACCGCGCGGAAACCACACGCCCCATTTTTGTTCCAGATATGGGATCAAAGCGTAGATCGCCGACGTGCGGAACGGATGCCCGCCGATCAGCAGCGGCTGCAGGCTGAACACCTTGCGCAGGGCTTCGTCGCGGATGAAACCGGCGACCAGCGACGAAACCGATCTGTATCCGCCGAAGCGAATGATCGCCGGCAGGGCGCGCAGCATCGAACGCGCCGTGTGAAAGGGCTGCGCGCCGAGCTGATCGAAACCTACCTCGTACAGCGCGCGCGACCGCTGCATGAGGCGGTCATAACCGGCCAAATCGTCGGGCGCGAACGCGGCCACCGCTGCCCGCATTTCCTCTGCTGAGCTGCCGTACTCGAAATGCCGCCCATCGGCGAACAAAATGCGGTACCAAGGGCGGACGGGAAGCAGCTCGACATGATCGCTCAGGCGCTCCCCGAACAAGGCAAACAGCTCGTCGAAAAGCTGTGGTGCTGTGATGACGGTCGGGCCCGCGTCGAAGGTGAAGCCATCCTGCTGGAACACACGGGCGCGGCCGCCGATTGCCGGCAGGCGCTCCACGACGGTCACCTGGTAGCCCAGCCGCCGGGCCCGCAGAGCAGCGGCGATGCCGCCGAAGCCCGCGCCGATAACAACGACGTGTTGGGCGCCGGGCGGCCCGAGGCCATCACGCGGCATCCTGGCTGCCCATGGCTGACGCTGGCACGGAAGGTGCCAGAGCTATCGCCGCGTTGAACAGAGTTCGGCGCAGTGGGTGACCGGCCAGTTCCTTCATGGCTTCGGCGAGCAGCGAGTCGCGCCATCGAATCGTTGCTTCAGCGGCAGGCCTCAGCGAAGCGATCAGAGTCGTCTCGTCCCGGAGTGCGACGCCCTGTTCCGCGGCGCACGTGAGGGCCATGCGCAGGCTGTTGCCTCGCTCGGGATCGCCGCAACAGACCGCCTGGACCAGGACGCCGTTCAGCTCGCCGCGCACAAGGTCCAGTGCTACATCCGCGATATCGTCGGTGATCTGATAGGCAACCCCCATCGCGCAAGCAAATTGGCGAGCCCTGAGAACGTCGTCCGCGCCAAGCCCGCCCAGCATCGCGGCTGCTTCGACCGGAAGTGCGATCATGGCGCCAGCCTTGGCTTCTATCAGGGAGACGTAGCGGGTGAGGGTTATCGTGGACCAGAGCATGGGGTTGAACCCTTCGGCCTGCCCGGCCGCCATGTCCGACACGCAGCTTGAGAACAGCCGGGTCAGCGCGGCGTCATGAGGGGCTTCGGCGAGTGTCCGAAAAGCGGCCATGAGAAGGTAGTCACCGACGCAAATCGCCACCGGCGTACCGAATCGTGCGCCGACACTCATCTGGCCGCGCCTGAGCGGCGCCTGGTCCTGGACGTCATCATGAACGACCGATGCCTGGTGGACCAACTCGCAGGCGGCGGCGAGCGTAAGGGCGCCGGTATCGGCGACGCCAAGCTCGCCGGCACAAGCGATGGCGAGCTTCGCCCGCCACATTCTTCCGCCTGTGTTGAGGTGGTAGAGCGATGCCTGCCCCAACACCCCATCATGCCGGGTCGCAGCTTCGATCAGCGCTGCGACCCGGCGGAGCATCACGTCCGACATGATCAGGCTACGCGGCCTGCCGGCTGCCGAGCGGCATTGCCGCAGACTGCTCGAGTTCGATCTCAGACTTCCGGGCGGCGATCAGGTAAATAAGCACACCGAACGCTGCCTTGGCGACGATGTCCGCAACCGTGTAGCCGACCTGCACCGCGGTATTCGCGGTACCGCCGGTGAAGCCGATCATCGGGAAGACGAACACGATTGGGTAGAACGACCATGAGAGAATAGTCACCCAGCGTGTTGCGCTGACCATGCCGCGCACCGCTTCCGGCTGGCTGGCGATGGAATTCTTCAGTCCGACGAAGAGATCATAGACGATGATGAGAAACGGGATCATCGCCAGTGTCCACCAGAGCCATCGGGTGCTCGGGATGGCCGAAATCTCTCCAGGATAACCGAGCGCCACCATGACCAGGGCAAGCAGGCCAAGCTTGGTGCACTTCGCGATGGTTTCCTGCCGGGTGAGCTTCATCACAAGGATGAGTTCGATCAGCAGAAGCGGAACGGTCAGCAGCCAATCGACATACCGGTAGGCATCGTTGAACAGCGCCGTCGTGGGAGTCAGGGTCGCGCCGTTGACGACGTATGCGGCCTCCCAGGAGTGCGCAATCCGGAAGTAGTGATAGCAGGCGATGAGCGTGACCAAACCAGTCACAGTCAATGCTGTGCGATAGGCGGGTGCGACTTGGAAACTTCGCATGAAAAAGAAAATCGTTGCAGCGCCCATCACCGCGATGGTGAAAGAAAAGGCATTGTAGACGAGAAGAAACTGAGCTACTGTTAACGGTTCCATCTTAGACTCTCTTGCTCCCGTGGGTCATTTGCAAGCAGGATGAGCGCTCTGCTGTCAAACTGCTGTTACGATGTGGCCTGACGATCGTATCTATACACGAAGCATTAGGCTTGCTCCCTGGGAGCTTGCCGGTCCACGGGTTACAGACACGCAATCTGGACATGTGACATGGGCATCACCAGTCAATCTGCAAGGATATTTTTTGCCGTCCGTTACGTCAGCACATCTAGTGAATAACACCTGACGCGGAACGTGTCAACGACTTTGATACAGCCGGGTTTGGAATTTAAGCTCGGTTACGAGGCGTTGATTGAGCGGCGTCGTGCTGTGC
>JABMNB010000013.1 GCA_013205335.1 Rhodospirillales bacterium | reverse complement strand
GGCCACCTCTCCCCGCTCCTGCGCGGCGTCGTATTCGTCGGCCATCCGCAGCTTGGCGCGCGCCTCGATCTGCAGGGCATGGGCCTGGGCACGATGGGCGGCGACGATCAGGTCGTCGTGGGCCTGCTTGGCTTTCGCCAGCCGCGCCGTACGCTTCGCCGCGTCATACGCCAGCGTGGCAAGGTCGCGTGCTTCCAAGACTTCGGCGGCATCGCGTGCGTTGACCAGGGCCGCCGCCGCGTCGGCGACAAGCGTCGGCAGGTACTGCCCATTGGTGGAAATGGTGGGAAGGTCCATCACGCGACTTCTTTCAGCAGGAGCGTCGACTGAAGCGCGGCAAGCGTCTCGGGCCGTGGCCGGGCGATCGCGAGATAGGTGAAGTCGTCGGGGCCGTTCCGCCGCTGGACCAGGTGGACTAACCCCTGCTCGGCCGCCCACCAGGCGCGCCGTGCGACACGGGCGAGTTCGTGGCGCGCATCGCTCTTGGGAGTCTGGCTGTTGATACTGGCGTCCAGCGCGAGCAGGCCGCGGTGATAGACCAGCTGGGCACCCGGATGGGCCTGGCCAAGCCAGGCACAGAACGCTGTCTCGGTGAGGCGCTGCATTGCCATGGGATTGGTTTGTGAAACTGCCATACCCTCTCCTACCCAGCGCTCTTGAGATGCGTCTCACGACCTCGATAATCCGAAGCGACACGCATGAGATCGCCTTCGGCTACCCACTGCGTGGGCCTGCGTAGTTGTGCGTAGCTGTGCGTGCCCAGAAGGAGCCGCAGGTGCGTTAGTGGGATCATCGACGTGCGTCCCTCACACTGCCGAAACGCCGACCGCCATCAGCGCCAGGCGAAGTTCCCGCGTCTGCCGGTAGAGCGTGCTGCGCGACCCGATGCCGGCCCGTGCAAGCCAGTGAGCCGATCCCCGCAACAGGTCGGCGACAAGGCGGTGCCCTTTTTCATCGAGTGTTCCCAGGCCGCGTTCGAGATCCAGCCGCCGTTCGACTTGGGCAATCGGGTTCACCCAGTGGCCCTGAATGGCGGCGAGGCTCTGCTCCTCGGGCAACGAAGCGCCCAACGTTTCGCGGGAACCGGATGCCACGGGTTCGTCGAGCGACACGGGCTCCGCGCCGTACATGTGGCGGTGGTTCCTGACCCGATGGGCGATCCTGGTCGCCCGGTTCGCCATGACCAGGCCGGCGAAGGCACCCAGCGATCCCCGCTCGGCGTCGAACGCGTGGAGGCGCGATAGAATGTCGGTCAGCAGGTCCTGGCGGATATCATCGAGGTCGGCGCGAGGCAGGCCCGGCTTGCGAACCAGCCGGTGAGCCGCCACGTCGGCTTCATGCAGCAGAACCTGCACAACGGCTGGAGAAATCGTAGAGCGCATCGCCTAAACCCTCGGTCATCGCTGTTGGAGACCGAAGATAGAGGTGCATTTTTCCCATACGGTTGGTCTTGTTATGGGAAGCTATGGGAAGGCCCAGCACCGGCGCCCTGACGGCACGAACCTGCTCGTGGGAATCCCAGGATAAGGTGGTCGTCAGGCCCGCCGCGGCCGTGACGCTGGATCAGGCTTTGAGATTGCCTGCGATGTCGCGTGCCAAAGCGACCTCGACGGCGTGGCGGAACAGCTGACGCTCTGAGCTGCAGGGCCCATCGGCAAGTTTGCCGAGCTCCGCTCTTGCCCAGTCGACAGCGCCAATCTGGCGTGCAGCGGCAAGGAGATGGGTCGCGGCGTCGGCTGCCTCCGATACCTGCGGATCATAACCGCCGCCCGCGAGCAAATGCCTGATGGCCAGCAGCCCCACCACGGCGGCGAACCGGGGCTCCTTGTCGCAAAAATCCCGGGCCGCGCGAACCAGCGTCGACGGATCCACGCCGCTCAATTCGGCACACTCGAGCGCGATGTCGAGAAATCCTGCATCCTTGGCGGCGGCAAACCACTTCCCTTTATCGCCGCGCGTTTTAATCAGATCGATCAGCGTCTGACGACGGTCGCGATCCGGATATCGCTTCGTCAGAGCACGGAAGGTGGCGAGGTTGGTCGTCCCGCCTGCAGCAACCAGGCCATAACGGCGATAGGCCTCGTCGGCGCGACCATGGCGGATCAGAAGATCCTCGCAAAAGCGATCGATCGACCTGTCCTCGTAGGGGGAATTCGCGGTATCGCGCACGCTTTCGGCGAAAGCTATGGCGGCTTCCCACACCCCCTGACGAACCAGCGCCTCCGCGCCGAACCGGTGCCAGGACCAGAACTTGGACCGCCTTGTCGCCAGCAACTCCTGCAGCTCGGCATAGCGGCCCGCCTCGAGCAGGCACGACAGGCAAATGGCCGTGCCGGTCACATATTCGAAGCCGTTGTGATTGGCCCAGGCGCGGCGCACCACCCACAGCAACCTGTCCGCATAATCATTGATCAGATCCGGATAGCGGGCGATCTCGCCCCAACGGTCCTCGACTGGCGCCAGATACTGAACACCGTCGTTCTGGACCGCCTCGAACAAACGTTCGAGCCACGTGCTTGTAATCGCATGGTCTGCCGGCGCGGCGATCAGGATCGGGATCACCTCGTCCAGCGTGCGATTGACCGCCGTTCCGAGCGCGCCAGATGAGGTGTCGATATCCTGGAATGCCGGCCAGATCCGCTCCATCAACGACACCACCCCGTCTGCCGCCGCGACAGGATCGGTTTTCGCTACCTTCTTGATTTCGGAGACCGCAGCCTTCAGCCGTGCGGTCGCGAGGGCCGTACCGCGCCAATTATAGGAGCGGGCCCGCATTCTCGCCTTGAATTGCCACTTCTGAACCGGCGCCATCGCGTCTCGCCAATTTCTCTCACCTCGGCAATGATAGCATCGGCTGGCCGGTGGACCTACCCCGTTTCCGTGGACAGTTGAGGTCTTGGGATCAGGCTACACTGTCTGACGTCATCGTGTCCTTCCTTT
>JABMNB010000012.1 GCA_013205335.1 Rhodospirillales bacterium | reverse complement strand
TGCGCGATCCCAAGGTGTTCCTGTTCGATGAGCCGTTGTCCAACCTCGACGCCAAGCTGCGGGTGCAGATGCGCACCGAGATCAAGAAGGTGCACCAGAAGGTCCGCACCACGACGGTCTACGTGACCCACGACCAGGTCGAGGCAATGACGCTTGCCGATCGCGTTGTGGTGATGAATGGCGGCCTGATCGAGCAGGTCGGCTCGCCGAACGATCTCTACCACTCGCCGGCAACCAAGTTCGTCGCGGGCTTCATCGGTTCGCCCGCGATGAACTTCATTGCCTGTCAGTTGGAGCAGGGGGCGGGCGCGCTGCGGGTTCGCCTGAACGACAATCTGTCGTTCCCGGTGCCGGCCGAGCGGACCGCGCGCTACACGGCCCACGTCGGCAAGCCCAACCTGATGCTGGGCCTGCGACCCGAGCATATCACCGAGACCAGGCCGCATACCGAGCCCAACCAGCATGATTTCGACATGATCATCGACGTGGTGGAGCCGATGGGCATGGAAACGCTCGTCTACTTCACCTTGAACGGCCGGGAGATCTGCGGCCGCGTCAATCCCAATGCGGGGGCTGAGGCGGCGCGATCCATGAAGCTGAGGGCCGACCTCAGCAACATGCATCTGATCGACGACAGCACCGGCAAGGTGCTCTAATCGTCGCTTCTGTCGTTGGGGAGAATTTCATGGGTTCGTTGACGGGCAAGGTTGCCTGGGTGACTGGTGCTGGCTCGGGTATCGGCCAGGCTGCGGCCGTGGCGCTGGCAAAGGAAGGGGCGATCGTCGTCCTCACGGGACGCCGCAAGGCGCCGCTCGAGGCGACTGCCGCGATGATCAAGAAGGCGGGGGGTACGTCGGTGTCGAAGCCGGCCGACCTCATGAAGTCCGCCTCGGTCAACAAGGTGGCCTCCGAGATCGCCAGGAAATACGGCCGTCTCGACATCCTGGTGAACAATGCCGGTCTCAACATCCAGCAGCGGAGCTGGAAGCAGCTGACTCCCAAGGGCGTCGACGAGGTCGTGCACGGCAACCTGTCGAGCGCCTTCTACTGCACCTCCGCGGTGCTGCCGATCATGCGCAAGAACAAGGGCGGCGTGCTGATCCATACTTCGTCGGTCGCCGGCAAGGTGCCGAGCCTGCTCAGCGGTCCGGCCTATTCGGCGGCCAAGCACGGAGTCGTGGCGATGAGCCACACGATCAACATGGAAGAGTGCGTCAACGGCATCCGCTCCTGTGTGGTCTGCCCGGGCGAGGTGGCGACTCCGATCCTCGACAAGCGGCCGATTCCGATCACGCCGGCCGAGCGCAAGCGCATGGCGCAGTCCGAGGACGTCGGCGACCTGATCCGCTACATCGCCTGCCTGCCGCCGCACATCGTCATCAACGAGGTGATGATCAACCCGACCTGGAATCGCGGCTACGTCGCGAGCCTGCAGCGCGGCAAGTCCTGAGATGGGTGATGTCACGATCAAGGCGAAGGAGCTCGAATCCTTCGTCGCGGACATCTTTGCCATGGCTGGATGCTCCAAGGAAGAAGGCAGCCGGATCGGGCGTTACCTCGTCAGCGCAAACCTTTCGGGCCATGACAGCCACGGCGTCGTCCGCGTGCCGCGCTATGCTTCGCAGAAGAAGAGCGGCACGGTCGTCGCCGATGTGACCGTCGACGTGCTGGTCGATACGCCGGTGATCGCCGTCGTCGACGGCAAGTACGGTTTCGGCCAGACCGTGACGCCGCAGGCCGTGCAGATCGGCATCGACAAGTGCCTGAAGAACGGCCTTTCGGCCGTGACCCTGCGCAATGCGGGCCATGTCGGCCGCGTCGGCGACTGGGCCGAGATGGCGGCCGAAGCGGGCCTCGTCTCGGTGCATTTCGTCAACGCCTCGGGCAGCGTCCTCGTGGCGCCCCATGGCGGCGTCGAGCGCCGCTTCTCGACGGCGCCCTATTGCGTCGGCGTTCCGCGGCCGGGCGAGGATCCGCTGGTCCTCGACTTCGCCACCTCGATCGTGGCCGAGGGCAAGGTCCTGGTGACGAGCCAGGGCGGCAAGAAGCTGCCGGAAGGTGCGTTGATCGGTCCGGACGGCAAACCGAGCAACGACCCGCACCTGCTCTACGGTGAATATACGCCGACGGGCCCGCGCGATCACAGCAAGGGAACCGGCGCGATCCGCGCCTTCGGCGAGCACAAGGGCTCGGGCCTCGCCTTCATGTGCGAGATCCTGGGCGGCTCGCTGTCGGGAACGGGTGCGACGGACCCGAAGCGCGGCCGCTTCGCCAACGGCATGCTGTCGTTCTACGTCGACCCCAGGGTGTTCGACGCCGAGGGTTTCTTCCCCGGGGACATCGCAAAATACGTCTCCTTCGTGAAGGGCTCCAAGCCCGCCACGCCGGGTGTCGAAATCCTGGTGCCGGGCGAGCAGGAATCGCGCACCCGCGCGCAGCGCCTCGCCGATGGCGTGCCGCTGCCGGACGATACCTGGGCCGCCATCGTGGAGACCGCGCGCTCGGTCGGCCTCGACGAGCGGCGCATCCAGCAGGCGACGATGTAGGTCGTCAGCGGCCGGCGGCGCGCTGCAGCCGGTACAGGGAACCCGCGACCGGATCGACCGACACCCGCGTCGCGACGAAGTCGGTGCGCAGCATGCGTTGCAGCGCACCGAGGCGGGCGGCGCCGGCGACCATGCCGGTCTCGGTCAGCAGTTGCGTTTCGGAAATGTCCCACAGGCGCACGACCATCACCTCGAAGCCGAGTTCCAGGGCGCGATCGATCTGCCGTCGCAGCGCCTCGACGTGCCGCTCGGTGCTCCAGTCGGGATGGCGCAGGACGTCACCGGTGAAGCCGATCCATTTGAACTTCGGAAGCGCCTGCGGCGCAGGTCCAAGCTCTGCAACACCGGGTTCCGACGTGCCCCAGTGGAGCGAGGCGTAGACCATCGTCCAGTCGAAATCGTGCAGCAGGAAGACGGTGCGTGCCGGATCGCCCTGACGTTCCAGGCGCTCGATGGCGCCGCGCCATTTGCTGTCGAGACCGCGCAGCGGGGCGATGCTCCACACGTTGTAGGCGAACAGGGAGACGGTGACGGCGGCCAAGACGGCGAGGCCACGGGCGGGCCAGCGGCGGTGCGCGGCCAGCAGCACCAGCGCCCAGGCCGGGGTCACCCAGGCCATCACGTTGATCTGCATCTGCGGGTCCTGCGGCTGGGAATAGAGGTTGAAGACCTCGCCGGCGAGGAAGGTGACGCCGAACACCGCAAGCAGCGCGCGCGCCCGGCCCTCGGCGCGGGCGCGCCACAGCATCAGGC
>JABMNB010000752.1 GCA_013205335.1 Rhodospirillales bacterium | reverse complement strand
CCTGCTGACCACCTTCGCCGGCGGCATGTCCAACCCGGGCTCCAACACGGTCTACGGCAAGGGCCCGATGTTCGTCATCATCGGTCCCGAGCATGCGGCCACCCTGAAGCGCGACGGGTTCACGATCGAGAGCATCCGCGAGGAGCTATGGAAGCGCTCGCGAGTCCATCTCTCGCGCGTCTCGAAGGAAAACCTCGTGACGTACGAGACCACCGGCCATAAGCCGGACGGTGACTGGCTGTCGATCGGCCGCGATCCGGGCGACATCCACATCACCGTGGCCGGTGGTGCGGGCAAGCACTCGGCGTTCATTCCGTCTTTCGGCGGCACCACCGTCGCCTGCACCCGCATCGCCCGATGAAGGAGTGGTGCGGCTGGCCAGTCGTCGACGAGTCGACGCCCTGGGAAAGCGCACAGCAAATCCTGACGGAGGCCGAGCTTTCGGACGGCCTCCCGCTCGTTCCTCCCACCCGGAAGCGGCTCGACGCCATGATTGCCGGCGTCGCCGGCCGGGCGGACTCCCTCGGCATGATGCCGCCGATGTTCGGGGACATCACGCCGGAGTCCGTCGCCTACCAGTGCGTAATCGCAGGCTGCGTGCCGGCCGAGCTGCCGGTCGTGCTCGCGGCGGCGCAGGCCGTGCTCGAGCCTGACTTCAATCTCCTCGGCATCGCGACGACCACCGGCAGTGCCGCGGTCGCGCTCTGCCTCCACGGCCGGATCGCCCGCACGCTGGGCGTCAATGCCCTGACCAACACCATCGGTCCCGGCAACCGCGCCAATGCCTGCATCGGCCGCGCCCTGCAGCTCTGTCTGCGCAACATCGGCGGCGCCCGCTCGGATACCGGCGACATGGCGACGATGGGCCAGCCCGCCAAGTACACGCTGTGCTTCGCGGAAAGGAGTGACGGTCCCTTCCCCACCTTCGCCGAACGCCACGGCCTTGCGGAGGACGAGAGCGCCCTCACGGTGATGGGCATTTCGGGCACGGCCGAGGTGCTGCCGGGCGACGGTGAAGGCGCCACGCCCGAAGCGATCCTCGACCCGATCGTGGCCGGCATGCGCGCCGAGATCGTGATGTCGGGCCAGGGCCGCAAGAGAGAGCGCGGCGAGCAGGTCTTTCTCCTGCCGCTCGAACTCGCCGAAAAGATCGCGCGCCATGACGGCTGGGACATCAGGCGCATCCAGCAATACCTGTTCGACAAGGGCCAGGACGTCTCCAGCTCTCCCGACGCGATCCATCCGATCGTGACCGGCGGCGCCGGTTACAAGATGGCCTATCTGCCGATCTGGGGCGGCGGCTCGCAGACAGTGATGCGCAGACTCTGATCGTCCTGATCAGAGCTTCCAGCCCAGCCAGTCGCAGACGCCGCGGCCCATCACGCCTTCCAGATCGTCGCCCTTCAGCCAGGGCATTTCTTCCGTGAACATCGTCACACCCTGCCGATAGCTGCAGGGCAGCCGGGACCAGTCCGTGCCCCAGAAGGTGCGCTTCGGCCCAAAGGCGTCGAACACCCGCTGGATGTGCGGATGCACCGACTTGAACGGATAGGTCTTGTCGTCGGCATAGCAGGGCATCGCCGAGACCTTGGCTGCCACGTTGGGGCGCCTGGCGAGAGCCAGCACATCGCCCAGGGTCGAGAAGTTGCCGGCCTCGGTGACATCCTTGCCGCTCTTGAGACCGAGATGATCGAGCACCAGCCGCAGGCCGGGATACCGCTCGGCCACCTTGTCGGCAAGGTGCATGTATTCATGGTGGAACAGCACCATCGCCGGGATGCCCTGCTTCTCCAGTTCGCCCCACACCCAGTCGAAGCGACCGTCGAGCAGCGGCTGGCGCAGAACCTCGGTGTGGAACGTGAAACGCACGCCCAGCATACCCGGCTGCTTCTTCCAGTCGGCGAGCTGGCTCGTCGCGCCGGGCGCCTCGGGATCGAAGCGGCCCATGGTTGCAAACCGGCGGGGATGGCTCCGCGCTGCATCGTTGGCGAGGTCGTTGCGGT
>JABMNB010000751.1 GCA_013205335.1 Rhodospirillales bacterium | reverse complement strand
TCTAGGCGGCCGTTCCCGCCGGGCAAAGGAGGAAGCCGTGTCTCTCGATCGCTATCGTACCGCCATCGTCACCGGCGCGAGCCGCGGTATCGGCGCGGCGATCGTCCGCGAACTCAGGGTTGGCGGACTCGACGTCTATGCCGTTGCCCGCTCCGCCGAGGATCTCATAACCCTGGCGCAGGAAACCGGCTGCCGGCCGATGGCGCTCGACATTTCCCATCGTGACGCGGTGATGAGCGCGCTGGGCTCGCTCGACGCCGACATACTGGTCAACAACGCCTCCGCCGCGGTGCGCGGCGGCCGGTCGTGGGAGACCGCGCCGGACGACATCGACGTGCTGATGGACGTCAACCTGCGCGGCACGCTCAACTGCCTCGCGGCCGTCGTTCCCGGCATGACGGCCCGTGGGCTGGGCCATGTCGTCAATCTCGGCTCGACGTCCGGTACCTGGGCGCTGCCCGGCATGCCGGTCTATGCCATGACCAAGGCCGCGATCCACAATCTCAGCCAGACGCTGCGCCTCGACCTGCATGGATCGGGCGTGCGGGTGAGCGAGATCTCACCCGGCCGCGTCGAGACCGGCGCCCACCTCGCCCTGTTGGACGACCGGGAGGAAGGCCGCCGGCGCTTCTATGACGGCTTCGAGACATTGCAGCCGGCCGACATCGCCGAGGCGGTGATGTTCGTGCTGGGGGCGCCGCAGCGTATGGACGTGAGCTACATGGAGATCGTGCCGACCGACCAGTCGTACGGCGGCTCGCAATTCCATCGCCGCGGCTGAGGCGCGGCGCGGCACGTCACTTGCAGGCCCTGGTCGCTTGCAGAAACGCCGGCCGTTGGGCAATCAAGGAACCATGACCCTCAAGAATCTCGCTGCCATTCTCGACCCGCAGGCGCCGGACGACCGGCCCTTCATCATCCAGGTCTCGCCCGAGGGCGACGAACAGTTCCGGCTGAGCTATGGCGAAGGCCGCCAGCGCATCGCAGCCCTGGCACGGGGCCTGCTGAAGCGCGGGCTTTCCCGAGGCGAGGCCGTGGCGATCGTGGCGGCCAACAGCACCGACTATCTGGTCCTCTACATGGCCACCATGGCGGCCGGACTGGTCTCGGTCTGCGTCAATCACAAGCTGCCGCGCGAGACGGTGGCGCACATCATGAAGGACTCGGCCATCAAGCTCGCGATCGCCGACGCCGAGCGCGCGGCACTGGTCAGCGCGCTGGTGCCGACCGTCGCGATGGAGCAGCTCGACAGCCTGCGCGATGGTGATGCGTCCCGCGGCCGGTTCGAGCCGGTCGACATGGCGCCGGAAGAAGTCGCCATGGTCCTCTACACGTCTGGCTCGACGGGCCTGCCGAAGGGCGTGCCGCTGACACATGGCGGCTACATCTGGGCGACGGGCGCGACGCCCGAGCAGAAGCCCGGCATCGAAGGACAGAAGGTCATCATAGCCGCGCCGCTGTTCCACATGAATGGCCTGTTCAGCGCCAAGATAGTGATGATCAACGGCGGGACGATCGTGCTGATGACCAGCTTCACCGCGAGCGGCTACATCCGCGCCATCGACCGCCAGCGTGTCTCCATGATCACCTCGGTGCCGACCATGCTGGCGCTGGTGATGCGCGAGACCGAGGAACTGGCCAGGGCCGACCTGGGCTGCGTCACGACGGCGGTCACGGGCTCCGCGCCCTCGACGGCGGAATTCTTCGAGCAGATGCACCGTCTTTTCCCCAACGCCGAGACCGCGAACAGCTGGGGTACCACGGAGTCCGGACCGCTGGGCTTCGGGCCGCATCCCGACGGCATTCCCAAGCCCATGGGCGCACTCGGCTATCCGCGCGCCAACATCGAGGTGAAATTCGTCGGCGGTGCGGAGACCGGCGCCACGCAGGGCGTCCTGCACATCCGCACGCCCGCTCTGATGACCGGCTACCTCAATCGCGAGACCGACACGAAGAAGCGCCTGATCGACGGCTGGTACGACACCGGCGACGTGATGCGTCGCGACGAGAATGGCTTCGTCTTCTTCGTCGGGCGCGCCGACGACATGTTCCAGTGCGGCGGCGAGAACGTCTATCCCGGCGAGGTCGAGAAGCTGCTCGGCCAGCATCCCGAGGTGGCGCAGGCCTGCGTCGTGCCGGTGCCGGACGAGATCAAGTACCAGCTTCCGGTGGCGTTCGTCGTCGCCAGGCCCGGCACGACGCCGACCGAGGAGGCGCTGCGCCGCTTCGCCCTCGACAACGGCCCGGCCTATGCCCATCCCCGCGCCGTTTGGTTCGTCGACGAGCTGCCGCTCGCCGGCACCAACAAGATCGACCGCAAGACGCTGGTCGACCGCGCCGTCGCGACCTATGCGAGAGACGACGCGAAGCGCGTTTGATTTGTCATCCTGAGCGCAGCGAAGGATCTCCCGTCCGCCACGCAGTTCTTTGGTCGTTCTGTGAGGTCCTTCGCTGCGCTCAGGACGACACCGATTTCAAGAATCGGCGGTAAACCCGATCTTCTTCACGATCGGGCCCCAGCGGTCGTAGCTCTCCTTCAGAAGGGCGGCGAGTTCCTGCGGTGTCGAGGATTTTACCTCCAGGCCCATCACGGCGAGGCCGTCGATCACGTCCTTCTGGGCGAGTGCGGCGCGTAGCGCTTCGTTGGCGCGCATCACGACGGGCGCCGGGGTGCCGCCCGGGGCGAAGAAGCCGAACCACTCGGAGAAGACCAGGTCCTTGTAGCCTTGCTCGGCAAAGGTCGGCACGTTCGGCGCGAAGCGGTTGCGGGTCGCGCCCGAGACGCCGAGGAGGCGTGCCTTGCCTGCGGCGACCTGCTGGGTGAACTCGCCGACCGGGCCGGACACTGCCTGGATCTGGCCGCCGATCATGTCCTGAACCGCGGGCTGCGTGCCGCGATAGGCGACATGCTTCAGTTCGACGCCGCCGGCCTGGCCCAGCAGCACGCCGATGAAGTGCGGCACCGAGCCGGACGCCGGCGAGCCGTAGTTGGCCTTCTCGGGATTGGCTTTGCACCAGGCGAGGAACTCCGGGATGTTCTTGACGCTGTCGGGGACGGCCGGGCCGACGCAGAAGCCGAAGTCGAAGACGCAGGCCAGCGTCACCGGGGTCACGTCGGTGAAGGCGTCGTAGGCCAGCTTCTTGTAGATGTGCGGATAGATCATCAGCATCGACGCCGGCGTCTGCAGGATCACGCTGCCGTCGGTCGCCGCGCCCTTCATCGACTGGATGGCGATCTGGCCGCCGGCGCCGGCCTTGTTCTCGACAATGGCCAGCTTGGTGTAGGCGGAGCCCTTCAGCCCCTCGGCGACGCGGCGGCAGAGCGTGTCGGACGTGCCGCCTGGCGGGAAGCCGGTGACGATGCGCACTGTCTCGAGCGGCGGGACGCCCTGCGCGACGGCGCGGCCTGCGAAGCCCAGGGTGGCGAGCGCGGCAGCGGCGCCCGAAGCACGGACGAAACCGCGGCGATTCTGGTCGGTCATGTCGTTTCTTCCTCCCGTTTGTGCGCGGACTGTCGCCCAAATGGACCGTCGCGCCAAGCCCGCCCGGAAACCCAGTGCTCGGCGGTCGACGTTACCTGCGCGGCACGGCGGAGGTGCGGTCGACGCCCGCCAACAGGGGGAAACGCCGTGCCGGTCCGCTTTGACGAGGGCGGCGCCCCGTGAAGGGGCCTTGTACGGAACTTGCCTTGCCGAGCGCCTTCGCATCGTCGTATTCGCCGGCTTCCCGGCCTCCAGCCCCTCGCGTTGCGCCGCGCAGGGGCCTCCGGTATGTTCCGCCGCGCTGGACCCGTAGCTCAGCTGGATAGAGCGCTGCCCTCCGAAG